>DQLG01000702.1 GCA_015660315.1 Candidatus Latescibacterota bacterium | reverse complement strand
CGCCGCGATCGTCGGATCGACACCGCCATCCGCCACCGGCGGCGAAACCACACAGATCTCGTCTACACCGGCCACTTGCGCGGGTATCGCCGTCATCAACAGACTCGAAAATAACGGCACCTCCCCCGCCGGCACACAGAGACCGACGCGCTCGATCGGCGTCACTTTCTTGCCTAGTATGACCCCATCGCCGTCTTCCATAAACCACGAGTTGAGCTTCTGTCGCTCGTGGAAAGCGCGGATATTGGCCGCCGCCGCCTCAATCGAGGCGCGCAACTGCGGATCGAGCCTGTCTGCCGCACTCGACAACGCCTCAGCCGACATTCGCAAATGTTCCGGCTGTATCTCCACCTTATCGAACTTCCGCGTTAACGCACACAGCGCCTCATCACCCCCCTCGCGCACTTGCGCCAGGATATCTCGAGCCGCGGCTTCAACCTCGGGCGCGACACCTGCACTGCGCCCGATAATCGCTGCGAGCTTGACCGAACGCGGATCGGAGGGATAAGAGACGATTTCGATCATTAATACACGACCTTGTTGAGCGGATATTCGATAATGCCCTCAGCTCCCACCCGCTTTAGTTGAGGGATCAGGTCGCGCACGACCCGCTCGTCGGCAATAATCTCCAACGCGACCCAGTCGTCGTCGAGCTGGTTGGAAACCGTTGGCGTGTGCAAGGCCGGCAGCTTGGCGATAACTTCCTCCAATTTAGCCCGCGCCACATTCATCTTGAGTCCGACTTTGAGCTCGGCTTCGAGTGCGCCCTTAAGCAACATCAGCAGATTCTCGGCCTTTTCCCGCTTCCAGCTGTCCTCCCAAGCCGCCTTATTGACGATAAAGCGCGTTGTCGACTCGCAGATCGTATCGACGATCCGCAAGCGGTTCGCCCTGAGCGACGAACCCGTCTCGGTCAATTCGACGATCGCGTCGACTAGGCCGGGAATACCCGCCTTGACCTCTGTAGTACCCCAGGAAAATTCGACTTCGGCTTCAATGCCGCGTTCCTGTAAAAAGCGACGGGTCGCCCCCACCAGTTCGCTGGCGATGCGGCAACCCTGCAAATCCTCGACGCGCTGGATCGGCGAATCCTCAGGCACCGCGATCACCCACCGAACCGGGCGCGAGGAGACCTTGCTATAAACCAACTCGTCGACCTCCACCACGTCCGCCTCACTCTCCAGGATCCAATCCTTGCCCGTCAATCCGATATCGACGACGCCGCGGTCGACGTATTGCGCGATCTCCTGGGCGCGGAACATCAGGCCTTCCAGCTCGGGATCATTAATGCTGGGCACATAAGAACGGGACGAAAGCCGCACCTTATACCCAGCTCGTTCGAAGAGATTAAACGTGGAATCCTTCAAGCTACCCGACGGGAAGCCGATTTTCAATAGCGTCATGCCAACTCCATATATAGGTTATCGCAAAGATGCCAACGAGAGCTAAAATCGAGCAGGTTACCGCCTGCACGAGTCGATAAAATGGTTGCGATAGTTAAATTAAACCGCGCTTAACCACCAGTGCTGGCCGATGGAATAATGGCGATAGATCTAAAATTACACCGTGCCCAACCTCATTTTTGCGCGACCTGGAGATGCAACTTATCAATCGCGCGCTGCGCCTCGATCTTGTCCTTGTCGGTCCCTTCGCGCAGCAGTTTTTGTAATTGCGGCACGACCCGCGCATCCCCAACCTGGAGCAAGGCCCGCACGGCCTTAATGCGGATACTCTGCAATTCGTCGGCGTCGAGAGCCACTAACAACGCCTCGTAAATATTGTTGTGCATGCGCTCACTGACCGGAGCGATGGGATCGATGCCCTCCGGCGGCACGTGCTGCCCGGAGCCGATCTGCCCCAGCACCTGCACCGCCACGTGGCGCACTTCGGGCGAGGGATCGCGCGACAGGCGGATCACATGCTCGGCCGCATCGCGATAACCGTATTCGCGCAGGCTTTGCAAGGCGGAAATCCGCCACTTCGGCTTCGTAGCCTTCAGCGCGCGGATAATCACGGCGAAAGCCGAGTCGCTCAACGCCGAATCGACCTCATACGAATGACAAGGACCCAAGGCTCCAAGCACGTATTGACGCACTTCCAAGGTCGGATCGCGCGTATATTCCATCAGAAAAGTGAGCGCGTCGGGCGAGCGAATCTGCCCCAAAGCCCACGCCGCCATCGCCGCGACCCGCGGTGACTTGTCCTGCAACATCATCACTAGAGCAGGCACGGCCCGCGCATCCTTAAAACGGCCCAGCAGATTGGCGACCTCGAAACGCACGCGTATATACCCGGAACCCGACTCCTCCATCAAAAGCGGCACGACTTCATCAGCGTCAAAACGGATCAGTTCATTCGCCGCCTTGGTCCGCTCGACTTTCTGCATGCTTTTGAGCTGATGAATGTGTTTTTCGGGCGAGCGAACCGCGCAAGAGCCCATCCCTAGGGCAACCATAGCGAAAACGAAGCCTAAAACTAGCCCCCTGCGTATGGTCCACCTGCGCAAAATTTCAGATTTCATTCGATTGAAACCTTTCTATTACATACATTTAAGATAAGGCTTGCCCACCGCTGCGTCCATATCACGGCTGGTCTAGCCTCCCTTCACTACAGCGCGTCAAAGCCGATTCGGCGACCGAAGCCCACCCGGTGCGACTATACTCTTCGCGCAGACGTTGGTAGAAGGGCAGTGCCGCCTCGCACCCCCCTTCTTGCTGTGCCCTTTCGGCCAATTCGCCAAGGGCATCGTCGGCCAATTCGCCGTCGGGAAAATCGCGTAGCAACCGTTCGAGATAACCGCGCGACTCGTCTGGCTGGTCGCGCGCGTCGGCCAACCGCGACCGGTAAAACAAACCATCCTCCATGCGATCGTCCCCTTCTTGGCGCAGCAGACGCCGCAACGCCCATTCGGCATCGTCGAGATCACCGTGCTGTAAACGATAGCGAGCGATATGGACCAAGGCCTGCGCGCTACGATGGTTCCAAGGCAGAAGAACGATCTGGTGATACAATTCTTGCGCGCGCACATCGACAAAGCGCTTTTCTGCCTGAAAACCTGCGACAAAAAGCCGCTCGGCTGCGCTCGAAAAACGCTGATCATCTGCCGTGTATTCTACCAATTCCAGCGTATCCACACGCGCCAACCACTGCATCAAAGACCCATTGAGCCGGCGCTGGCCGACAGCCGTTAGCAGACCTTGACCCGTTTTGATATGGGCGGCGTCGACCGTCTCCGCCGCCCAAGAGGGATCGAGGTCAATCCACTCGCCCACATATACCTGGGTCCAGATATGCAAAACCAATTCACCCGTATGCGAGGCTAAAAATCCCACCGCCGCACGCGCGGGCAAGCCCACCGCCCGGCACAACGCCAAATAAAGCGCCGCGTACTCGCTGCACGTGCCTTCCATATCCTCAAGTACTTCGAGGGTCGACTTAAAACGCACATTAGTATCACGGGGGACCATATGGTCGTAGACCCATTGGCGCAACCGCAGCGCCACTTTCCAGGCATTGCGTTCATCGCCGCGCAATGCCCGCGCCAATTCCTGGATGCGCCGATCTTCGACCTGTATATAAAGCGATGACCGCAGGTAGGGAGCCAAGCTAATATCACGAATCGGCAACTCGAGTGCATCGCGACCGTCATAGGGGGTAGCCCGTACGAGCAACCGCAAGTTACCGTCCGCTGCCTTTTTTATCGCCTGACGCCGATCCTCGACAAAGTGCAAATCAGCCAATGAATCGGGCAGTGCAACGAGCAACTCCTCGACAGCGGATGGATTGGCCAACGCATGACTTATCCTGGCGCTGCGCCCGCGCCCCGGCGGCACCCAAGCGCGCGCCGTCGCTTCGTCTACCTGCAGTTGCTCCGCGCCGGTCTCTGGATCCAACATACGCAGCGGACGCCCCGCGCCATCAGCCCAAACCAACAATTCCGCCCCCGTAGAATCGCCCAGCGAATGCACGCGAACCGCCAAGCCCTTGCCAGCCGGCGTCTCTTCCTCGACGCCAAAATCAAAGCCCAGCCATTGACTTTCGAGATAATCGTAATCGATAACGCGCAACGAATCGCGGCACTCCGGCCTCGCTCGCCCTTCGCGCCACAACTTGAGTAAGGCCATCTCAATCGGCACCGCATCCTGATCGACCCGCGCCGATGCCCTGACCCGATGACCAGCCAAGCGCCGTTCCACGCGCAGTGAATCCCCGTGCCAATGCGCCGAGAATTCGACGGCCTGGCTGCCTTCAATAACGCGTTCTTCTGCGGCAATGGGTTGAAACTCCGCCCCGATCAACACTTGCCCCTCACCGCGGCGGAAACTACCGCGCCACTGCACCATCTCTTCAGCTAGGCGAAAAAACGGCTGGCCCCCATCATCGCCACGCAACAATTGCTGCCGGCGATATCCCGTCTTACGCCCCCGGTCCAACACCTGCCACCAACGCTCCCATAATACATCGCCTTCCACCCCGAGCGGTTCGACCTCCGCGAACGCATAGAGATAATCGTCCCCTCCGCGCACAAAGAACCCACCTTCGCCCTGCACTACATACGCCCCGCGGCCTTCGAGTAATTGCACGTCCCAGGCCAACGCGCCGCTGATCGGATCGATCGCCAGAACGCGCCCGGTCGCCGTACCGATAACCGCCTCGCCCCGCGGCCCCTTCACCGCAGCCCCCAAGGGCGCCGCACCGAGGTCTTGTCTCCACAGTATATGCCCATCGCGCGGATGCAAACCGTAAAGCCACCCATTGTCCGCCGCGCAGAGGATCGCGTTTGCAAAGACAGCTAATGAAATTTTAGCCCCTATCCGCCATTGCCATTTTAGATCGAGCAGGTCTTTTTCGAAGGCCCGCACATAGCCGTCGCCAAAAGCCGCCAGCAAAAAACCAGCGCCGACATGCACCCCGTCCGGGGCTAATGCCCCGATATCCACCGAATGCAATAGCGCCCCGTCCACCTCATCGACCACTAACAAACGCCCATCGGTTGTCGGCACATAAAGTCGATCTGATTGCAATAGCGGCCTGGCTGCCAAGCGCGCCCCGACCCGCACGCGCCAATGCTCGCGCCCATCCACACGCCCCAACGCATACAGCCACCCGTCGGCGCCGGACCCGTAGAGCAAATCGGATCCGACAACCAACGCCGCGTCCCCCCAACTCTGGCGGCGAAAACTCCAAACCTCAGCCCCATCGGCACTGGCGAGGATCCGCACGCCCCCCCAGGCGTCGGCAAAGGCAGGCGCTCCGTCCACCAGAACTAGTCCCTTGTGCACCGGACCGTAGCCGCGGCGTTGCCATCGGCGGACCCCATCAGCGCGATCGACCGCCAAGACTCGCCCATCGGTCGTGCCGATGAAGACCAACGAATCGCGTTGTACCAGCGCACCGCCAAAAACCCCGGGCACCAGACGTTTCCACTGTAATGTATAGGGGAAGGGCGCGGCGCGAAGCGGCCACGGGAGACACAACGCAAGGACAAAGAGCAAAAGAGCCATAGGGGCAACGCCGATGTGCAAAATGTGAAAAGTCGAAAGTAGGTAGTACGTAGCGTATCTGAAACATCGCCTCTGATCTTTATGCCATTTGCAATGCGCAGCGTCAACGGGATTAGCTATTAAATAAAGCCTGACCGAGTTAAATCTCCGAGACACCGCTTAAAGGAGGCTAGGTAGATATTTCAAACGCGTCCTAATTTATGGGGGCCAGTTATCTTTGACAACGATATTAGCGCCCATTATACTACCCTTAATCCACCCACTACAACAGGAGGTTTCGCATGCGATTGGAACTGATCTACTGCTCTGCCTGAGGCTATGAGGACAAAGCCGTCAGTTTGGCGGAACAAATTCTCATAGAATACAAGAAGGACATCGCCAGCTTCACGTTGGTTCCCTCCGACAAAGGACGCTTTGAGCTCAGTGTCGACGGAGAACTGGTCTTCTCCAAAGAACAGGAGGGCCGCTTTCCTGAATACAGCGAAATCAAACCCAAGATAGAAGCCTGCAAATAACGCGCAGACCATTTTGCGAAAGGGACTTACCGGGTTCCCTTCTTCTTTTATGTATTGCACCCGGTTGCAACATTCGCATTTTAGCTTAAAAGCCCACTTGAAAAAACGCTCCGTGCCGCAAGCTCGGATTCGACCATCAGACACATCTAGCCCTTTTAGACGATATCCCATTCAGGAGATTTGCCTTGAAGCACTTCCGCCACCTCAGCTTCGCGCTGGCGCTTATCAGCGTCCCTGCCCTGGCCCAGGACCCGGAAGCCGTCAACCACTTCCGCACCGGCTACGATCTGATGCAGAAGCGCTCCTACCGCAACGCCGCCATCGCGCTCGAAAAGGCCGTCGCCGCCGACTCCACCTACGGCAATGCTCACTATGTGCTGGCTCAGGCCTACAAAGTGCTCAACGAGTACAACAAAGCCATCAGCGGCTTTACCGCCGCCCGCGCATTGGGCACCAAACCCGATCGCGCCGCCAAAGAATTGGCGCAGCTCTACCACAAAGCCGCAGTCAAAAGCTTCGGCCAGAAGAAATATAGCGAGGCCATCGCCTATTTCGAAAACGCGCTCGAATTTAACCCCGAAAACACCAAGGCCCTCTACGCCATGGGCCTTTCCTACAATGGCTTGCGCGAAAGCACCAAGGCCAAAGCGGCCTTCAAGAAAGCCATCAACGCCGACGTCAAATACGCCAAAGCCCACAAGGCCCTAGGCGATATACAGCGCCGCGATCGCAACTATGGCCCCGCCGCCACATCTTACCAAGCCGCCATCGACGCCGACGCCAAATATACCGACGCCTATGGCGGACTTGCGCGGGTGAAATTTGAGACCGCAGATGTCGAAGGCATCATCCCGCTGATGGAAAAGGCCCTAACCATCGACGCCAAATACGCCGAAGGACACCTCTTTCTCGGCAACGCGCTCAGCCAGTTGGGGCGCCAGCAGGACGCCGTTGGTCCCCTGCGTCGGGCCGCCGAGCTCGACGGCAAAAACTGCGAAGCCCGCTTCCGCCTCGGCGAAGCCTATTACGGCATCGGCAATTACCGCCAGACCATCAAGGCCGCACAGCAGGCCACGCGCTGCCAACGCAACTACCGGGCCGCCGAAGTGCTATTAGGCGACGGCTACTTTAAGCTCAGCCAGTTTGAGGAGGCGCGCTCCTGGTACGGGCGGGCCATCGCCGACAGCCGCTTCAAGGACTACGCCACCCACCAACTCAAAGAAATCGAGCGACTGTCCAAGGGCCCTTAATGGCACTGCTACTCGCTTCGAACAACACCGGCAAACTGCGCGAGGTCCGCCTATTGCTGGCAGACCTCGGAGTCGCCTCGCCCGCCGATCTCGGCATCGACCTGGATGTCGAAGAGACCGGCCAAACCTTCGCCGCCAACGCCGAACTCAAAGCCCGCGCCTTTGCCGCGGCCAGCGGATATATAGCCCTGGCCGACGATTCGGGCCTCGAAGTCGATGCGCTCAATGGTGCGCCCGGCGTGCGTTCCGCCCGTTACGGCGCACCCGATCTCGATGACGAAGGCCGCTACCTGCACCTGCTCTCCGAACTACAGTCCTACCCGGAGCCGAGCCAGCGCATCGCCCGCTTCCGTTGCGCCATCAGCGCCATCAGCCCCGACGGCCGCCAATGCCGAGCCGAAGGCACCTGCGAGGGCCAGATCGCGCAAAGCCCGGCCGGATCAAACGGCTTCGGCTATGACCCGGTGTTCTTGGTACCTGACCACAACGCGACAATGGCCCAACTCGACGCCGCAATCAAAAACAGCCTCAGCCACCGCGCGCAAGCTCTGGCCGCCATAATCCCCCTGCTCAAAAGCACCTTCCCAGAATTGAACATCTCGCCATAGACAACATCTCGCGCCTTAAAAACGCTGTCCGGTCCTCGGGATTCGGCACCATTCAGCACAATTACACAGCTTAAGTCCCTCTGCGAAAACCGCTAAAGTTTCCAAGATCCTGGCGCGGGGTGCGACGCAGGGTGTTTTTCGGGGTGGTGGCGAGGTAAGAGTGTCTATAGCAAGGAAGGGGCAGGGGAGTGGTCGTGACGACGGCCCGGGGGACTAAAAACACCCGAAGACGCGCCCGGCGTCCGCGATTATCCGCAACTGTCCGCAACTGTCCGCAACTGTCCGCAATCGTAGCCATTAACGCTAAGGGCCTTAAAACGGCAATTCCCATTGCTCCTGCTTGACCTCCCGTCGCCTTTGCCAGTTTTTATCTATTTAATGATCTTCGGTCCATTTGAAAAATACGTCCGCCCCTACCGGAGCCGGATATTGTTCGGCACCCTCTGCATCGGCCTCGGTCAGGCAGCCGCTGCGAGAATCCCCCTGCTCATCGGCGAAGCCGTCGATGTAGTGTCCGCTACGGACATCGCCTCCGGCCAGCAGCTAGCCAGCATCGAGACCCAGGTCGTCTACATTCTGGCGTTGGCCCTGACGGTAGCCTTGAGCGGCTACGCGATGCGCAAATTCCTCGGCTACGCCTCCAATCTCATCGAATACGATATCCGCACTTCCTATTTCGCCCATCTGCTCAAGCTGCCGCTGTCCTACTACCAGCGACACCACACCGGCGATCTGATGGCCCGGGCGACCAACGACCTCAACTCCGTGCACGTTTTCTTTACCTACGGGATCCGCGGCATCGCCGACACCGCGCTAGGGCTGAGCTTCACCATCGGCTATATGTGCCTGCTCGACTGGGAACTGGCCCTGCTAGTTCTCGTGCCGATGCCGTTTTTCAGCATTATCATGATCCGCATCGCCGCGGTCATCAACACCCGTTACAAAGCGATCCAGGAATACTTCGGCCTGATCAGCAACTTCATCCAGGAAAACCTCTCGGGGATCCGCGTGGTCAAGGCCTATGTACAAGGCCCACCACAAAACGCCGCCTTCGACAAGCTAAACCTGACCTACCTGGATAAAAACCAGTCCTATATCTCGACCCGCGCCAACTACCGCCCGCTCTCCTATGTCATCGCCTCACTCTGTCTCGGGCTCAATCTATGGTTCGGCGGCAAAGCAGTCATCGACGGCGAAATGAGCTTGGGTACCTTTGTCGCCTTCAATGCCTACCTGACCCAGTTGATCCGCCCGATCATGTTTATGGGCTGGGTTATCGACCGTAGCCAGCGGGCCCTGGTATCGATGCGGCGCATCAACGAGATCCTCGACGACGAACCCGAGATCCAGGACCGCGGCCTGCCACCGGCCGGCGAGCACCAGATCGAAGGCCGGATCGCCTTTCGCGGTCTCAGCTTCAACTATGGCAACGAGCAGATCTTGCACAATATCGACCTCGAAATCCCCCAGGGCACGACCCTCGGCATCATCGGTCGGGTCGGCGCGGGCAAAACCACCCTGGCCCGTGCGGTACCGCGGCTGATCCAGACCAACCCGGGCCAGTTGTTTATCGATGACGTGCCCATAGAGAAATGGCATTTGGAGACCTTGCGCGACGCCATCGGCTATGTCTCGCAGAATCCCTTTCTCTTTTCCAATACGCTCAACGCCAATATCGCCTACGGTGCCACCGATGCCGAACAAGAGGCCATCCACCACGCCGCCGAGCAAGCCCAGTTGCGAAAAGATATCGAGGACTTCCCGGAAGGTTTCGCCACCATAATCGGCGAGCGCGGCGTCACGCTCTCCGGC
This sequence comes from Candidatus Latescibacterota bacterium, assembly GCA_015660315.1. Classification (GTDB taxonomy): domain Bacteria; phylum Latescibacterota; class UBA2968; order UBA8231; family UBA8231. Next base: position 5,190 of record DQLG01000702.1, on the reverse strand, counting down.
GGACAGAAACAGCGTTCGACCCTGGCCAGGGCCCTGATCCGCCTGCCGAAGATCCTCATCCTCGACGACGCGCTCTCGGCGGTCGATACCCATACCGAAGAGGCCATTCTCGGTCATTTGCGGGAAATCATGCGAGACCGCACGACGATCATCATCGCCCACCGCGTCTCGACCCTGCGCGACGCCGACCACATCATCGTGCTCGACGAAGGCCGCATAGTCGAACGCGGCAGCCACGACGAATTGCGTGAAAATGGCGGCTTTTACGCCGAGCTGTGCCAGCGCCAGGAACTGAGCGCCGAATTGGAAACGCTATGAGTTCGGAACTCAATAAAGAGGAAGAGGTCCAGCAGCGGCCTTTCCACCTCGGGCTGACGATGCAATTGCTGAGCTATCTCAAGCCCCACCGCGGCCGCGTAATCCTCGCCTTCGCCACCATCGTGCTCGCCGCCGTATCGAGCCAGGCCGGCCCTTGGTTGACACAAGTCGCCGTCGACGAACATATCGTCAACGGCGATTGGGAAGGGCTCAAGTGGATGATTGTCGCCTTTTTTGTCAGCGTCGCGGTGCAATATGTCGCGCAATACGCGCAAACCATGGTCACCGGCATGATGGGCCAACACGTCATGTACGATATACGCCGCGATATCTTCGCCCATCTGCAGCGGCTACCACTGAGCTACTTCGACCGCACGCCGCTCGGCCGGATCATGACGCGCAGCACCAACGACGTCGACGCGCTGAACGAATTCTTCAGCGAGGGCGTGGTCTCCGTCTTTATGGACCTTTTCACGCTCTTCGCCATTCTCGGCTTTATGGCCTATATCGACCTACAGCTGACCCTGATCTGCTGCTCCGTAATCCCGGTAATCGCCATGACGACCTTTTACCTGCAGGGCCTGGCGATGAAGGCCTATCGCGAGTTGCGCGTGCGCCTGGCCCGGCTTAACTCCTACCTGCAGGAAAATATCACCGGCATGGAGGTCGTGCAGCTTTTCAACCGCCAACTGCGCAACCTGCGCGACTTCGACGACGAGCACCTGCCCTACCGCCGCGCTGAGGATCGCGAAATCCATTTCTACGCGATTTTCTTCCCCTTCACCGAATTTATCGGCACCTTCGGCATGGCGCTGGTCATTTGGTACGGGGCCGGAGCAGTAATCGAGAGCCGGGTCGAGCTAGGGGTCTTGGTCGCCTTTTTGCAGTATATCCGCCGCTTTTTCCGCCCGATCATGGATATTTCCGACCGCTACGCGCTACTGCAGAGCGCGATGGCCGCCTCCGAGCGCATCTTTGAGCTGCTAGCCACGCCGCTCGAACCCGAAGGCGGGCCACACCGCGATACAACCAGCGAGGCCCGCGGCGGCACCATCGAATTCCGCGACGTGTCGTTCAAATACGATGAAACCGCCGAGGACTGGATTCTCAAAAACGTCTCGTTCAAACTAGAGGCGGGCCAGAGCCTGGCATTAGTCGGCGCCACGGGCTCTGGCAAAACCACCATCGTCAGCCTCATCTGCCGCTTCTACGATATCCAGCAGGGGGAAATTCTCGTCGACGGTCTCAACGTGCGCGAATGGCATGTCGAAGAATTGCGCCAGCGTATCAGTATCGTCCAGCAGGACGTTTTTCTCTTTTCGGGAAATATCGGTGATAATATCCGGCTCGGCGAGACGGCGATCGGCGAGGCCGAGGTCGAACAAGCCGCCCGCTATGTCAACGCCGCGCCCTTTGTTGAGCGCCTGCCCGAAGGCTACGAACACGCCGTCACCGAAGGCGGCTCAACCCTCTCGGCCGGGCAACGCCAGTTGCTGTCTTTCGCCCGGGCCCTGGCATTCGACCCGGAGATCCTAGTCCTCGACGAGGCTACCTCCAGTATCGACACCGAAACCGAACAACTAATCCAGGACGCGATCGCCAAACTGATGCACGACCGCACCTCGATCGTCATCGCCCACCGCCTCTCCACCATCTGCAGCGCCGACCAAATCCTGGTCTTGCACCGTGGCGAGGTCCGCGAACGGGGCCGACACGAGGAACTCTTGCGCCAGGACGGCATCTACGCCCGACTGCACCGGCTCAACTACAGCGGATCCCAGAGCTGACCCTGCCCACCACTGAGTGCACCCTTGCAACGCAATCGCTACTCGCATAAGGCCGCGACTCTCCCCATACCAAGCAGCGGTTAAGTCATTTTACTCCTCGGCCTGATCGCCATTTGACGGTGGGCGGCGCTCGATCAAATCCTCCACCGCCTCTATAACCTCATCTCGCTTGTCCCCAGCTTGGCGCACGATCTTGCGCCGGGTGACATCACCCCTATGCGGGGCCAACAGGATACCGGCCACCACGCCGATGAGCGCTCCAGCGACAAAACTACTGAGAAAACTGCCAACGCCACTAGACTGGCTCTGCTGCGGATAGAACTTCTGGTAAGGCATATAAGCCTCCTTTTCGGGTATGGATAACAAAAAGAATATAAAACACTAACGCATATTGAAAAAAATAAACTCAATGCCTATGTTCTACCCCTTAATATCTCTCCCCTGACGGCAACACTCAAGAGGATGACTATGGCCCAGGTTCTAAAAACCCCTTCGCATAGCCTCAAAGAGTTCCGCATTCTGCCAGGGTACACACCGTCCGACTGCAACGCCCCCAATGTATCGCTCAAAACCAAACTCTGCTGCAACGGCGACGGCTACCTCTCTCTGCACGTGCCCTTCGTCAGCGCCGCGATGCAAGCGGTCACCGGCGGCGAAATGGCCATCGCCCTTGCCCAGCTCGGCGGCATCGGCATCCTGCCCGTCAGCCAGCCGATCGACGAGCAATGCGCCAAAATCAGCCAGGTCAAACGCTTCAAAGCCGGTTTTCAGACCAATATCCAGACCTTGGCTCCCGACCAGCCGATCTCCGAGATCGTCGAAGTCATCCGCCAGACCGGTTATACGACTTTCCCGGTGACCGAGTCCGGCCAGTTCCACGACAAGCTTATCGGCATCCTGACCGACAAGGACTTCGATGAGCGCCGCGACTTCGACTGCCGCGTCGCCACCCACATGAAAACCGATGTGCAAGCCGGTACGGATATCAACGACCTCAGCGCCGCCAACGAGCTGATGATCCGCTATGGCCGCGGCTTCCTGCCGATCCTCTCCAAAGAACGCGTCCTGCAAACCGTGGTCTTCAAAAAGGACCTCGACAAACACTTGCGCCATCCCAGCGAATCGATCGACGGGAAAAAACGCCTGTTAGTTGGCGCCGCAATATCGACGCATCCGGAAGATCGCGATCGCGTCCAGGCGCTCATCGAACACGAAGTCGACGTCTTGACCATCGACGCCTCCGACGGCCACACCGAATACCAGCGGGAAATGATCCAGTTTATCAAAGAGCATACCGCGGTCCCGGTCATTGGTGGCAATGTCGTCACCGCCGAGGGTTTTAATTTTCTCGCCGCAGCCGGAGCCGACGCCATAAAGGTCGGCATGGGCATCGGCTCGGGGTGCACCACCCAGGAGGTCAAAGCCACCGGGCGCGGCCAAGGCACGACTCTGATGGAGATCGGCGCGGCGCGCGACCAATGGCAAAAAGACCACGACGTCTACCTGCCAATTATCGCCGACGGTGGCATCGCCGGACCAGCCGAAATGTCGGTGGGCCTGGCCCTTGGCGCCGACGCGATCATGATGGGTAATTTCTTCGCCCGCTACACCGAGAGCCAGGGCAACCTGGTGCGCAATGCCGCTGGCGAGGTCGTCAAGGAATACTGGATGGAAGGCTCGATGCGCGCCCACAATATGCGGCGTTACGCGCAAACAAAGGAAAACTTCTTCGAAGAGGGCATTTCCGGCTACGTGCCACACGTAGGTTCAATCCACGACAAGCTGCCGACCATCATCCAAATGCTGCGCGCGACCCTGGCCACTGCCGGTTGCCGCACCATCGACGAACTGCACGAAAACGCCGTATTGGAAATGCAGTCGCATACCGCGTTGATGGACAGCCAAATCCACGATATCGTGCCCACCAATATCGACCAACGGATTCTCTAAGACTTCATGCGCATACTTATAACAGGCGCCGCGACTGCGTTCGGCCAAACCCTTGCCACAGCTCTCAGTGAAGAGCATCAGTTACGCCTCAGCGATCACGAGTCCATCACGACCGACTGCGAGTTCACCCAGAGCGAGCTGAACCACGACGAAACGACCGACGCGCTGGTCGCCGATATCGATATTATCGTGCACCAGGCCTATACGCCGCGTCCAGGTGATGGCGAAACAACCTGGCTCGACCACAACTCGCGCCGCACTTACAACCTGTTACTCGCCGCCTCTGAGGCCGCCGTCAAACATGTAATCCTCATCAGCACTCTCGACCTCTTCACCCCCTACGACGACAACTTGACCGTGAGCGAGCACTGGCAACCACTGCCTTCCTGTGAACCGGCGATCCTATCCGCGCATTTGGCCGAGTTTACCACCCGCGAATTCGCGCATAGCCATGCCCTGCAAGTCACCGTCGCCCGCCTCGGCCACTTGGTACGCTCCGAAGAAGTCGCAGACCAACCCTACGACCCGATGTGGCTCGACGAACGAGACGCCACTCACGCCATCAATCGAATCCTGGCAAATGTCGCCAAGGGACGCCACAGGCAATACGGCGTGGTACACCTCCAGTCCGATGCCCAGCGCGCCCGCTTCTCGGTCAAACCGGCGAAAGACCACCTCAAATTCGCCCCACAGCACAATTTCGAGGCCAACCCATGAAAGTCCTGCTGCTCGGCGGCAATGGCTTTTTGGGGCCGCACGTCGTCAATGAATTGCAAGGCGACTATGAATTGCGCATCACCGATATCGTGCCCATTAAAAGCAAGCACGAGACGATGCAGGTCGACATCTCCGATCTGGACCAAGTACGCCGCGCCACCGAAGGCACCGACGTTGTCGTCAATTGCTCGGTATTGCGCCCCGACCGCAAACTCGCCTTCGACGTCAATACCATGGGCACCTATAATGGCATACTAGCTGCGGTCGAAAACGGCCATACCCGCCATATCAACACCGGCCCCCACTTCACCCAAGTCGGCCCGTCCTACGAAAATTACGACTACGATATCAACGAAGAAGTGCCTCTGCATTCCGGGCTCAACCTCTACGCCCACAGCAAATCGGTCGGCCAATAAAT
>DQLG01000297.1 GCA_015660315.1 Candidatus Latescibacterota bacterium | reverse complement strand
CTCCGCTGGCCAGAGCCAGCCCCGACTCGCTCCACTGGTAACTGACGATGACACCATCGGGGTCGAAAGACGCCGACCCATCGAGAGTCAACGTCTCCAGCCCGTCGCCATTCACATCGGTGACCGACAGGTCGATGCCAGCGTTGGCGATCGGATTCTGGGCCGGGACCGGAGCGACGATCGCGTCGATCTCCAGCGATCTGATGGAGAAGAGACCGGTGGTCATGTTCGACTCGAAGCGCAGCACGACGTTCGTCGCTGTCAGCGGGAACCACGAAAAGCTGACTGGGCCATGGCCGACGGTGCCACCGTAGAAATGGAAGATCCCGTCGTTGAGCCCCTCATCCTGGGGTCGGAGGGTCAAGAAGGTCGTGAACGGGCCGCCGTCGATACTGCCCTTGAGCAGCAGCTCGTCAGAGGGCGCGAACTGGCTCGCCTTGCCCCAGAAGTCGATCGCAATGCCGGTGGCTCCGGCAGGCAACGGCACCCCTGAAAAGTCGGTCAGGAGGCCGATCGATCGCTGCATGAACGCGCCTGGGGCGCCAAGACGCGCCACCTGGGCGCCGCCGGGTGGGTCGTTGACCAGCACCGCGTCCCCACCGGTCAGCCAGGTGTCGAAGCCAGTGCTGAAAGTCTCTTGCAAGAGGAAATGTGTTGGGACCGGGTTCACTCTGGCGCGGACGGTATCGCCCCTACTGAGGCCAAGATTGTCGGTAACGGTCAGGGTCAAGACATGGTCGCCCGCGCCCTGGATAGCGAAGCTGGCAACCAGCACGGGTGAGGTACCGAGAAGCGTCCCCCCTTCGCGCCATGCGTAACTGTCGATCGAGCCATCCGGGTCGAAGGAGGCGCGGCCGTCGAAGGTGAACACCTCCTCGCCGTTGTCATCCACGTCAATGAAAATCTGGTCGGCGCCCGCAATCGCCACCGGCGGCTGATTGGGATTCAGCGACGCAGGTTCGCCGTGGTAGACGAGGACCACGCCCTCATCTGCCTGGCCGGCATCGTATTGGCCGGCGCCCATCAGAAAATCCGCGAAACCATCGCTGTTGACGTCTCCGACGCCGGCGACGTCGAACCCCGGCTTGTTGCTCCGGTAAGCCGCGCCCGACTGGCCCGCCTCGAGGCGCACGAGGGCGTCCGAGTCGCTGTTCCCCACGAGCCCAGTGGCGCTGCCCCTGAAGAGGTATGCCGATCCTTCCAGCGCGAGGCCGCCTGGGAACTCGATAGCCCCCACGATGACGTCGCCAAAGCCGTCGCCATCGACGTCCCCGGCTGCGGAAAAGCGCCAGCCCAGCTTTTGAAAAACATCCACCCCGGTTCCCTCGATGAACGTGTCTGCAGCGGCGGGACTGGTGGCAGCGATGCCGGAAGCGCTGCCGTGGAAGACCATGAACGCTCCGGGGCCGGTGGAAACAAAGGGGATCGTCGGGTAGTTGGGATCGGCGGCCAAGATGTCGGCGTATCCGTCGCCGTTCACGTCCCCCGCGCCCGAGACCCGGGCGCCGACGCTGATGGACGCATCCGACGTGATCTTGGTACCCGCATTGCTGGGATCGGTCCCGACGATCCCCGTCGCGCTGCCGTGGAAGACCATGATGTAGCCGCCCGCTCCGACAAGCACGTCGTCGAAGCCATCGTTGTTGACATCCCCTGCCGCAGCGACCCCGGCACCCACCTGATCTCCGCTCGCCACCGGCTGTCCCGGCGGATGGTGCAGGATGACTCGATCAGCGTCGGAGAAACCGGTGCCGGTAATTCCCGAGGCGCTGCCGAGGAATACCAGGGCTGCCCCGCCATTCCCCGAGCCATCGTTGGGAGGGATCGGCGCAGGGAAGGGAACTCCGCGCAGGGGCGCACCGATGATGATGTCGCCGAAGCCATCGCCGTTGACATCGCCGGCTGCAGCAACCTCGTGGCCGAGACGACAGTCGTTCTGGTCACCGAAGATGGCGGCGTGGGCGGTGGACGGACCGGTGCCGACAATCCCTGTCGGACCGCCGAGAAATACGAAGGCCGCGCCATCGACGGCCAGGGTGCCGCCCGCGATGGTGCTGTTGTAGTGGTGCGCCCCGATGATGATGTCGTCAAAGCCGTCACCGTTGACATCGCCAGCCCCCGAGACGCTGTTGCCAAACTCGCCGCTGGCATCGTCTCCCAGCAGCACGGCATTGGCAGAGATCGGGTCGAAGCCGACGATGCCATTGGGGCCGCCGAGAAAGACGAAGGCAGCGCCCTCGTCGAACAGTCCTCCGGGGACATCCCAGCCGTAGGCTCCGACAACGATGTCGCTGAATCCATCGCCATTGACGTCCCCCGCATCGGCAACGGAGCTACCGAACATCGCCGAGTCGAAACTCCCCGACCAGACATGGTTCGATTCGAGCAATGCGTCGGGATTTCCCAGACCATTACTCGGTGGCGGTGGCGGTGGCGGTGGTGGAGTTGCCGCATCGACGGTGACGATGAGGGAATCGGAGGCGGAAGCACCAGCGTCATCCGTCACGGTCAGATCGATCTGGAGAGTCCCGACAGTGATGGGAACCAAAGGGGTCACCCCGGTGGCGATCGGTAGGCCGGATTCGCTCCACTGGTAGCTGACGATGGCACCGTCCGGGTCGCTGCTGAGTGAAGCGTCGAGGGCCACGATCTCACTGCCGTTCTGGTCGAGATCGACAGTCAGAATATCCAGCCCTGCGTTGGCGACCGGCGGTTGATTGGGCGGCGGCGGCGGTGGGACGAAGGCTTCGACCGTGACCGCCACCAGATCGGAAGCGGACGCCCCGTCGTCGTCGGTCACCGTCAACTCTACAGCGTGGACGCCAACGCTGAATGCGACCAGAGCGGCGTTCCCGGTCGCCAGCACCACTCCTGCCTCGCTCCACGCATAGCTGACGATGAAACCATCCGGGTCGCTACTGAACAATGCGGACAAAGCCACGTTCTCACTGCCGTTCTGGTCGGAATCGACAGCCAGAATATCCAGCCCTGCGTTGGCGATCGGCGGCTGATTGGGAGGCGGCCCGCTGGGGGTGCAGCCCGAAAGAGCGATTGCGATGGAGCCGGCACCGTCCGACACCGTGGCCTGACAATTCGGAGCGCTGAAGCCGGCCTGCTCGATACGAAACCGGCCCTTGCGATCCGCCGTCGAAGATGCAGCGGACGCCGTGGAGGTCACCGTCACCGTCGAATTTGGGACCGCAGCAGCTCCTTCGAGGCGCAAGTTCGATCCCGAGAGCGTCGATCGATCCACTTCGAGCGCTTGAACAGGCGATGGGAGGAGCAACAGGAGGAGCGCGGCAAGCCGAGTTCGCAATCGCTTAGTCAAAAACTTAGTCATTAGATGATGGGAGTTCCCGCTCCTCTCCCTCGCGAGGATACGGGCGGCCATTCGGGGCACGAAAAGGCAGCGCTTCGCCGCGGAGCTTTCTACGATATGTCACCTACACCTTATGCTCCGGATGAGTGGGAAATGCAAAATATATTCTCATTATCTGCCGCTCAGGGCGAATCCGAATCGAGCCCAATGCCGCAGAAGACGCCGTAACCCACTATCGATACTTTCCATTCTCTACATCTCGGTCGGCAGCTCGGATCGTGCCGGCGCCATCGCCATAGCCTGGGGATAGGGCATTCAAGCTGTCTTTTGGCACAACGTTCGTGTGTGGCGTTGGGCCAGAAAACACCTTGAACGTCCTATCCCCTCGTCATCAACGGCATCTGGGGAGCCCATGATCGCGAAGACCAGTAGCCGGGCAGATCCCACGACTCACGGAGTCGACCGCCAAAGCTTTCCCTAGCCGGTTCGCCGCTCGGCTCCCGCTCAAGAGTCGCTCAGGCGACTCGCCCCAGCATGGTGCGAACCAGTTTCTCACCCTCGGCCTGGCCCAGGTAGCGTGGAACCGGGTAGTTGAGGTGGGCTTCGGCCAAAGCCTGCCGGGTGATGGCCGCGATGTCATCCTCTCGAAGGGCCTCGAGATTCTCGGGAATGTCGATTTGATGCATCAAGTTGCGAATAGCCTCGATGACCCGGTCTGATTTTTCTCCATCGTCCGCGCCCTTCAGTCCGAGACGGTCGGCCATTCGCGCCAAGGGGGCCGTGCACTCCGCTTTCGAGACTTCGAGGACATGCGGCAGGGCGATCGCATTGGCCAACCCATGGGGCGTTCGGTAATACGCGCCGAAAGTGTGGGCGATCGCATGGACGTAGCCGACGCTCGTCCGGGTGAAGGCCAACCCTGCGTAGTAGGCCGCAAGGGCCATCCCCCGCCGCGCCACCTCATCGTGGCCTTCGGCATAGGCTCGGGGAAGGTGCTCGAAAATCAGATCAATTGCGGAAAAGGCCCAGCGTTCGGTTTGGTTTCGGGACGTTCGTGCGACAATCGACTCAACCGCATGGGTAAGGGCGTCCATTCCCGTAGCCGCGGTGATGGCGGGCGGGAGGTCGAGCATCAACGAGGAGTCGAGAGCCACCATTTCGGGAAGGATCTTGGGGTCAACGAAGAATTTTTTCACGTGGGTCTCGGGCTCTGAGATCACTGCGGCGATGGTCGCTTCGGAACCGGTTCCGGCTGTGGTGGGAATAGCGCAGAGCGTGCAGGGGGGGCGCTTGACCTTCATGATACCTTCGAGTTTCCGAGCGTCTTCTCCGTTTTGAGTAGCCGCGGCGATGACCTTCGCGGCATCCATCGATGATCCGCCCCCCAAGGCAAGAATGGCGTCGCAGTTCTTTTCCTTGAACAGCGCCATGCCCTCCTCCACATGGTCGAAGGTCGGATCCGGCTGGACGCCGGAATAGACGAAAGGCTCCATCTGAGCCGCTTGGATGGCCTCGGAAATTCGCGAGACCCATCCTGTCTGAACCAGACCCTCATCAGTCACGATCAGAACGCGCCGTGATCCGGTCTGCGCCATAGCCTCGAACAGTTCCCCGACGGCGGAAGAGCCTAGAAACGTCAAAGGAACCCGGTCGGGCATGAGACCCGAGAACAGGCGGGTCAGACGGATCACGATGCCGTGGAGGAATTTTTTCACGAAGAACATCGTGGCTCCCTTGGGATGGATGGGTCCTCGACACGTTCAAGCGAACTACACTAGCGTTTGCGCGCAGGAGATGGGATATCCAGGCTGAAGTGAACCGTACGGCAGAAGTCTTTGCTTGTTTACCAAGCCGGGTTGCTGGTAATTTGAGGGCGATCGTTCGCGGATCGAACGAGCAACTCCAAGCGCATACTTCGAAAGGCGACCGCATGGATATTTCCACGGGCCACTTCTCGACTGACCGGATCCGGGCGGAGGCGGCAGGAAAGGCTTTCACGGTCTTTGTCTCGACTGCGCTGGCGTTGCTCTCAGGGG
>DQLG01000314.1 GCA_015660315.1 Candidatus Latescibacterota bacterium | reverse complement strand
GAACAAAAAAAGAAGCCGTTATAAAACGGCCCCTTTTTCACACCGATCCTAAATAACTGTTAGCTAAAACATCCCTTAGACAATACTCGTCGGATCCTCAGCTTCCCCTTGCTGCTGCGACTGCTGCTCGACAAAGCTATTAATCCCCTGCATCGTCAACTCAAAGGTCTCGTCGATTCCCGCCTGAATATCGGGGGCGATTTCTCCCAGGCCAACGAGAATATTCTGGGCACTGGCAAAGCCCTCTTCGATCGCGCCCTTGATCATTGCGGCAAAATCGGAGGCCTGGGATTGTCCGGCCTCGTCGGCGTGATTTTGCTGAAACGAGCCAAAGAAACTCGTCGAAAAATCGACGATCCGCTGTGCGGTGGCCTGCGGCGAAAAATTCGTACCGCTCTGCTGCAGGCTATCGACCGTGGTGTCCATACCCGCAGCGGCGAACGCCGCGTTCAGCTTGTCTGCCATCGAGTCCTGTAAGACCCGGCCGGCGAATTCGCCGTCAATCTGAATATTGACCTCTACGGCATCCACCATAAGCGTGCGTGTCGCCTCGCCATCGGGGCCTGTAAGCGTCTGTTGCATCTGAAACGCTGTCCGCGTGATATCAATCGAGCCGGTAAAACTCGAGCTCGTTTGGCTAGGGGAAGAACCGATATTCATGAACAGCTCCTTGAGTAAACCGCTCCCTTGGAGCGGAAAGAGTGAGTAGCCGCTATTCTTCTATATCGGCGCCAAATCCAACCACTAAAGCGTTTTTTACAAAAAAAGGCCGGCAAAGCCGGCCTTTTTTTGCAACAACTATACTTCTGTGCAGCTTATATGAGGTTCACACGAAAAAACATCAGCGAAATGGCCGTGCCCTTGGCTATGCCCGGAAAGAAACCACCGCGTGTAACCAAGGCTGTTTCGAACAAACTGACACGCAAATGCGGCAGTATAAAAGGGCCAAAGGCGAAGCCAATCGACGAACCGCTGCTGCGTCCGCCCAACGACAAGCCAAAACGCATCGGAAACCAGTCCACCAATCGATATTCGACACCGCCGGCAAGCCGCGGCGTCGTCGCCACCCCGAAACCATTGCTGAAAGCTTGATCCCAGTTGCCGACTACCGTCAACTTCGGCAAAGCCTCGTAGGCGATACCCAACCGCATCATCGCCGGCAGCGAACGCGAGAAACTGTCTTCGCTGATCAGCTTATTGAAGTCCGTGTCGCCATCGCCATCGACATCGCCGTTGTCAAGCACATCCTCGATCGAGCGCGAGTCTTCATCGGCAAAGCGCGTGATCCGCAAATCGCTGGCTCTGACAAAAAGTGAATCCTGTCGCGGACTCGAGCTCCACGAAAACGTGTCGAGTAAGTTGAGGAAACCGAGACTAAAGGTCGCCTTGCGGTCCTTAGTCACACCTGCCACACCGAAATCGAGACCGAAACCGGTGCCGGTTATAGCCGAATTAGTGACCAGCCAAGCATCCACCTCAGCACCGTTGATTGGCGTAACCAGCCCCGCACCGCCCGATTCGACGACTTCACCGTAGGCACCCGCCGAAATCTTCAGGGTGCCGCCTACCGTAAACTCGCTCAAGTACTCTTTGAGCCTAGGCGGCATCAAGGCCTTCGCCACTGACCAGTTGAAAGTGCCGACGGCCCAGCCGGAGCCATTCCAGTCGCTGATATCGTAGCCACCGTCTTTGCCGGCGGCCAACCGCGATTCCTCGAACTCGTTACCGAAGAGGAAGAGCTCAAACATGTCTTTGGGAATCTCCCCCTCAAAACCCGTCGTCAGCCCAATCGATATCGCCGATTGATAATCGCCGACCGAAAAAGCCACGCCACCGTTGATCGGAATACCGACAGCTAAAAACGGATCGATGTCGACGTTCATCTTCAAGCCCTCGCCGGGGATATCAGAGAGGATATCGCCCTTGTCGGCGGGGCTGATATAATACTTACTGCCATTGGGCGAGACATTGGAGTTGGAGTCGGTGAAGTTGTCGTTGTAGGTCGTAACTGAAAAACTATTGTTCTCGGCAAACAGGCTGCAACCTACGCCGACCAAATCCCAGTGAAATTTGCTATTGCCCACAAGGGCTAGGTTCGCCGGATTCCAGAAAGTAGCTTCCGGCCCCCGTGCCAAGGCGGTATACGCCTGACCAAGCCCCATGGCCCGCGGGCTGGCGTCACCGGGGACGGCCAGTGCCTGACCAGACGACCCGCCGATGAGCAGCGCTGCTAATGCGATAAATCTTTTGCGTTTCATCGTCGTCTCCCTATTTGACCAGGTCTTCGTTGAGTTCCATGAATATTTCGGCGCCGGCCACGACATTGACGAAATCGCTACCCAACAGGGCTACATCGCCTGGTGTCGCTTCCAACTCAACCAACACGCCCGTGTGCACGCCGTCGGCGCGTAGGAAGACCAGCACATCCTCGTCCGAGAGCGAAATCCGCTGCAGGCTAGTGGTGCTCGCCGTGACTCGACCGTCGGCGCCGACGGTACCGGCACCGACCTCAAAGGAGCCCTCTTTGGGGATCCTCAAATAACCTTTGGCCTGATTGTTAACGAAAAGATCTTCACTACCGTAGACGTCTTCGGCGTTGGGTGCGACTCGTAAGCTGACGCGAACCCCGATCGGCAGATGGTTCTCGATAGAGGTGATAACCGAAGCGCTGTCGAGGTTCGAACTGATCCGCTCGCGCGCATCATCGTCCTGTATGCGGCGAAAAATTGGATCCGGTTCGATTTGCGTATCGTTACGGATCTGGAAGATACCTTGGGTAATAAAACGCACGACATTGATTTGGACCCAGTGATCTGGCTCAATAACCTCGGTGCCTTCGCCGTCCCCCAAACGCACCGTCGGTTTAACCGTCACTTCCGTCGGTAACAAGTTGAGGAACGCGGTCAATTCTTCTGACGACGGCGATAGAGACAACGCCACCGGGTTATCGGGATCACCGCGCTGGAATACTTCGGAGATCAACAATGAACCAGATTCGCCCTTGCTGTTCGTACCCTGAATATCGAGGTCAATCGTGCTGCGAAACCCGATTCCCGATTCAAGGTTAACCGTGAGCGCGGTTGAACCGAGCGCGAGATTGTCCAGGCCGGCGGGAAAATCCACCGAACGAGTAACCGAATCCAATGGCAAACTGATGCCGTTGAGCACACCCTCTACTCTGCTGAAAACTAAGTCCTCGGTGATCGCTTCGATCTTGACTTCGCCGGAGGAGAAAATCCGTATTGGATCCCCTGAATCGGAAGTGCGCACAACATAGGAAATACCCAGCTCGAGCGGGTTTTCCGGGACGAACTCGTTGTCGTCTAGGTCAAAAGAAATTTCACTCACTTCGCCCGGCTCCAGCCCGGTGATGAGAAAGGAATTTGTCGTGCCATCCGCCTTTTTGAGATCGTCCAAGCGCAACTCGATCTCCATGATAATCTCAATCTCGTTGGTCACTCTGAACGTCAGGCCGCCCTCACTGATGACCGCCCGGGCGACCTGAATCCGGTCGTCGGGAAAAGCCAGCACCTGACTATCGGCGAATTCCTGCGGCGGAATCACCGCAAAGGCCTCCTCAACCGTTAAGTCACTCATCGCAGCCCCGATGGTCAGCGCCGCATCGGCGTCGATGACCACATTCTGTCCCTCTTCGGTAGTGCCTGTAACCGCGATGCCCAAAAGCGCGGAAATCTGCCGACCGGCAAGACTGAAGGAACCCGAAGTCGATGCGCCGGTGGCCAAGGTCCCTAAATTTAGCTCATCAATAACACCGGCGGGGATGTCGAGCGCAGAATCACCCTGATCACTCAGCACCAGACGTAAGTCGCTCAGGTTCAAGGGTAGACTGTTCGTCATATTGATCTGAATCTCTCCCTCGCTGATCACCAGCGAACGCACGCCGACTAATGCCGGCAGCAACTCGTCCACCGAGAAACTGCTAGCCAGAATTAACGGCACGGTCGCCCCCGCTTCCAGTTCTTGCCCCAGAAGCGCGGTCATTCCGACCGTAATATCCGGCAAGTCTTGCCCAGCTATATTGATTGCACCGATCGGCGTTGCGAAAGTATTTGATGTCGGCGTAACCTTCAAGCGGTTGCCAACTACCTCGCGGCGATTGAAGTCCGATGCAAAATCCACCGTCAGTAACGCCTGATCGTCGATCTTTAGGAAGCCAGATCGCTCTGCAGCAACCTCCTGAATCGTCGTCCGGTCGTTGGCTACGGGAATGCTGATCGTGAAATTGGTGCTGGGCACCTGAGGCGGTTTTATTGGCGTGCAACCCGCCAGCGTCCCGGCCATCAAGAGAGCGCCTAGCCATCTGTGCTTTATGGCCCATCTCACCGCGTCCATGGTCGGTCTCCTTTCTACTTCGCTTAAAGTATCCAACTCATATCGCTCAAACATATAATATAACTCGATTAAAACCGCACGGCGATTTTTTTCCGCTCTACTTGACGCCTGCGGCCCGGCGCAACGCCCGAGCTTTGTCCGTTTTCTCCCAGATAAATTCCTCCAACTCGCGGCCGAAGTGACCGTAATTAGTGGTTTTCCGGTAAATCGGCCGCTTCAATTTTAGCGCCTGAATAAGCCCCTTAGGCGTCAAGCTAAAAACTTGCTCGACGGCAGAGGCGATTTCCTCGTCGGACAAAATGCCCGTGCCATAGGTGTCGACCAGCACCGATACAGGTTCGGCTACGCCTATGGCATAGGCCAACTGCACTTGGCAGCGCGAGGCCAAACGAGCGGCGACCACATTCTTCGCCACATAGCGCGCCATATAGTGGGCACTGCGATCGACTTTGCTAGGATCCTTGCCAGAAAATGCCCCACCGCCGTGCGGGCACATCCCCCCATAGGTGTCGACGATAATCTTGCGACCGGTCAAACCGCAATCGCCGTGTGGGCCGCCGACGACGAAGCGACCCGTCGGGTTGATATGATATTTGGTCTCCTTGTCGAGCAGCCGGGCCGGAATCACCTTTTTGACGACCTGCTGGATCATATCTTTCTCGATCCGCTTGTGGCTGGCCTTCGGATGATGTTGGGTCGAGATGACCACCGCGTCCACCCGCACCGGCTTGCCGTCGACATATTCGACGGTCACTTGCGATTTGGCGTCCGGGCGCAAATAGTCAAGCTTCTTGCTTTTGCGCAACTTTGTCAGATGCATCAATAGCTTGTGCGCGAGCGTAACCGGCAACGGCATCAACTGGGGCGTCTCCCGGCAAGCGTAACCGAACATCATACCCTGGTCACCTGCGCCCTGATCCGCATGCAGCCCCGCACCTTCACTAACTCCCTGGGATATATCCGCCGATTGCTGGTCCAAAGCGACGAGCACACCGCACGAACGATAATCGAATCCCTGCTCCGGGTCATTGTAGCCAATATCGGCGATGGTCTCCCGGACTATCGCTTGGATATCGACGGAGGCCTTGCTGGTAACTTCGCCGGCGACGACGACTTGGCCGGTCGTGACCATGGTCTCGCAAGCGACCCGCGAATTCGGGTCCTGCGCAAGCATTGCATCGAGGATCGCGTCCGAGATCTGATCGGCGACCTTGTCCGGATGGCCTTCCGATACCGACTCGGAGGTGAATAAAAATTTAGACATAGAGTTTCACTCCTTTTATTAACACAATATAGTTATGTAGTTATCTCTGACATATCACCGATATTCAAATGGTTCCACCGCCCTTGTAGCACCGCCTGGAAACCGATCAGTGAATCTTCAATAAGCGCAGCCTCGACCTCAGCCTCTTCGCCGATGATCGCATTGCGCACTATGGTGTGCTGGACGCTAGCCCCCGCACCGATCGACACGTACGGACCGACGACCGAGTCGATCACCTCGGCGGTCGGGTCGATATGCACGGGCGGCACGATGACTGTGTTCGTACAATGAGCAGGGACCGGTGCGTCCCGCAACAAGTCTCGGTTGGTCTCGAGCATCGCCTCTTGCGTCCCGCAGTCAAACCAACCGCCGACCGGAAAAGTCCCGAGATTAGCCCCCTGTTCAACCATCAGTTGCAAGGCATCGGTCAGTTGAAATTCTCCGCGCAGCCGTATATCTCGCTTGATCAAATCATCGAGGCAAGCAAAAAGCTGGGCGGATTCACGGATCATGTTGACCCCGACGATGGCCTGATCCGAAACGAATTGCTCGGGTTTTTCCACCAGTTTAACGACCTTCTCGCCTTGCGTCACCACCACGCCGAAACGCCGCGGGTCCTCCACCTTCTTGACCCCAAGCAGACCGTCGCCTTGCGCCGATAGCTCCTGGGCCAGATCGGCACGGAAAATCGTATCCCCATAGACCATCAACATCGGATCGGCACCGACGACCGGCTTAGTCAGGGCGATGGCGTGCCCCAAGCCCAAAAGCTCTTTCTGTTCTACCCATTCCACTCGCTCAAAGTCGCTACGCGATTGTACATAATCGACGATCAATTCACCCATATAACCGATGACCAGGACCACGCGCTTGATGCCCAGCGGCACCAATTGGTCGAGAATATGGCCGATGATCGGCTGCCCCGCCACGTGCAGCAGAGGTTTGGGCCGCGTGTGGGTATGCGGCCTGAGCCGGGTACCGGAACCGGCCACCGGTATTACCGCCCAAATATTGTCTGCATCAATCATCTGTCCGCTTTTCAGTGGTGTCTCTGGTGCCAAAAGGGCAGGTATTCGCCAATTGCGTTCTCCAGGTGGTGACGGACCTCGTTGCCTGTGCGCATCTGTAGACACTCGGTGGCGATCTTCTCGGCTTCGTCCGCGCTTATGGCGCGAATGACCTCCTTGACCTCTGGGATAAGACCTGGGCTCATGCTCAAGCACTCCAACCCGAGCCCGAGCAACAGCGCCGTGGCCAATGGGTCGCCGGCCATCTCCCCGCAAATGCTCACTGGCGTCTCTTTCCGGTGGCCGCTGTCGGCCACCATCTTCAGCAGACGCAAGACCGCCGGGTGGAACGGGTCGTAGAGCCCTGCGACCTTGCTGGTGCCGCGGTCCACAGCCAGGGCGTACTGCGTCAAGTCGTTGGTACCGAGACTGAGCAGGTCGACCTCATCGGCAAACTGGTCGGTCATCAGGGCAACTGAAGGCACTTCGACCATGATCCCCAACTTGCAATGCTCCGTAAAAGCCCGCCCCGCTTGCCGCAACTCGTCTTTGGCCTCATCGAGCAACGTGCGGGCACGCCATAACTCGTCCAGGCAGGAAATCATCGGCAACAAGATCTGCACTTCGCCGCGCGTGCCCGCCCGTAGCAGGGCCCGTAGCTGAGTTTTAAACAAGTCGGGCGTGTCGAGGCAGATGCGAATGCCGCGCCAACCTAGAAAAGGATTAGCTTCGGGCGGGGACTCGAGCACATGGGAGAGTTTATCACCACCCAGGTCGAGCGTACGGATCACGACCGGATGGGGCGCTATCGCCTCGACGATATCGGAGTAGACTTTGAATTGCTCCTCCTCGGAGGGCAAGCGGTAGTTCAAGTAGAGGAATTCCGTGCGGTACATGCCAACGCCGCGGGCACCGTAATCGAGAGCCACCTGCACCTCGGTCGGCACATCGACGTTGGCCATCAGGGTGATATCCCGCCCGTCCAGCGTGATGGCGGGCAGTTCGCGGCGTGCTTCTAAGTCGCGTTCGCGCCTGAGTTGCCGTCGCAGTCGGGATCGGTAACGCCGCTCGGTTTCGGGCCCGGGCCGCAGATGGACCTGGCCTTCGTTGCCGTCGACCACGATCAGGTCGCCGTCAGCCACCTCCCGCAAGCAATCCCCCGCGCCGGTGACCGTAGGCAACCGCAACGAGCGGGCGATGATCGCAGCGTGCGAGGTCGCACCGCCGACATCGAGTACTACGCCTTTGACCTGGCGCCGCTCCAAACGCACCATTTCCGAGGGCAATAGATCATGGGCGAGCACGATAGTATTGGCCCGCAGCGAGTGCAGCACCTGGACTTCACCGCCCGCCAGACGCATCAGCACCTGGTTTTCGATATCGGCAATATCGCTCACCCGCTCGCGCAAATATTCGTTCTCGATATTGCCGAAGGACTCTTTGACCTTCGTCAACGTCTCCGAATAAGCCCGTTCGGCCGAATAATACTTCCCGCGCACCAACGCCTCAGTCTGTTCCTTGATCCCCGGATCGTCGAGCATCGCCAGTTGGGCGTCGAATATCTGCGCCAACTCCTTCCCCTGGTCACTGGCGACCAAATGGCGGATCCGCCGAATCTCGTCCCTAGCCTGGTGCAAAGTATTGAGGAAGCGCTCGACCTCGCCGCTGACCTGGTGATGGGCGACCCTGCGACGGGTGATAACGGGCGCGCCCTTGCGATAGACGAATGCCCGGCCGATACCGATACCGGATGCGACGCAAAGACCGCTGAAGACCCTATGCGCACCGGCCGTCGTCAAGATTGTTCCTCAAAATTACTCTGCAGCAACGCAAACAATACCTCAACGGCTGCCTCAGCGTCTTCGCCCTCGGCTTTGACCGTGATATGCGCACCCTGTTCTGCGGCCAGCATCATCACGCCCATGATGCTCTTGCCGTTGACCTGCTCCACATCGTCTTTGGAGAAATAGATCTCCGCTTTGAACCGGGCCGCGGCCTGCACCAGGAGCGCGGCAGGACGAGCGTGGATACCCAGCGGATTGTTGATCGTCGCGGTCTTTTCCACCATAATCAATCGTTCAGCGGTTCGTTCAGCGCCGCAACAGGCGTTGGAAGAAACCCGCTTTCTCCTTTTTTCGTCGTTTGCCCGAACCACCACGGCGCGAAGAATTATTGCGACGCCGTGGCTCTGCCGGACTGCGCGGTGACTCTTCACCGCGCAAGATTTCATCATCGCTGATTACGCAGGCCGGATTGCGGTGGAAGAGCCGGTCAACCTCGGCTTCGCCGCACAGTTGTAAAACGCGCTCCCGCGCTTTCTTCAACAGCGAGAACGGTCGTTTTTCCAAATCGTGCGCGTCGCTGCCGATAAAATCAGGCCAACCGCGTTCAAGTATCATCTCAGCCGTATCCTGAGCCCGGCGCCCGAAATGCCCGAGCAAACTGCCGGCGTTGATCTGTATAAGTAGGTCCTGCTCGCGCAACCGTTCGATTTGTTCCGGCTGCTTCGATAATTCGCGATGACGTTCCGGGTGGGCGAGGATCGGCTTGTACCCAGCCGAGCGCAACTCAAAATACGCCTGCTCCAGCCCCGGAGAAACCGGCCCTGGCGGCAAGTCGGTCAGCACGAAACGCCCATCGGCCAGATGGCCGGTGGGCCAAGCGGCAACTTCGGGCATATTGAAACGAAAGGCGATCTCCGAACCCAAGTGAAGGTCGATCTCTATCCCGGCCTCGCGCACTGCCTGCTTGAACTCGGCGAAACGCTCGCGATGCTCTTCTTCCTTGTCGGTTCCGTCTATCGGGCGCAAATGTGGCGTCAAAACCAGGGTACCGACCCCCTGGCTCAAGGCGACCTCGAGCATTGCCAGTGACATTTCGAACGAGGGCGACCCGTCGTCTACTGCGGGCAGCGCATGGCTGTGGATGTCGACGTAACCAGTCATCTATTCCTTGGCGTGCACGGCTTGGCTGAACTCGCGCAGACGCTGATGATCGTCCTCGACGACGCTGCCAGTGACGACAAAACTGGCACCGGCCACCACTTTGGCCCGTGCCTCCTCCGGGTCGCGGATACCGCCACCGACGATGACGGGCGTAGAAACGTAATTTACCACCGCCTGGACCATCTCATCCGGAACCGACGCACCAGCACCCGAACCGGTCTCGAGATAAATGAGCTTCATTCCCAGATACTCGGCCGCCAGGGCATGGGCCATGGCAATATCAACTTTGTTGCGCGGTATCGGCTGGGTATTGCTCATGAATTCAACCGAAGTCAAGGTGCCCGACTGGATCAGCATGTAGCCGGTGGGAATCGCTTCGACCCCGTATTCGCGGATCAGGGGCGCGGCCTTGACATGCTCGCCTATCAGCAATTCGGGATTGCGCCCGCTGATCAGCGACAGGAAGAGGATCGCGTCTGCCGTCGGTACGACCTGGCTGGCACCGCCCGGAAAACTGATCACGGGAATGTCCACCCTGGCTTTGACCCGCTCAAACGAAGCCGCATTGCGGGCTGAAAACATTAGACTGGTACCGATAAGTATCGCGTCTGCACCAACCTCGGCGCAGAGTTCGGCCCGGGCTTCCAACTCGTCCGGCTCTAGCCGATCCGGATCTAGCAACGTCAGATAACCGGCGCCGCGGCGCTGGCGGACTTCCTGCAGTTGTTGCAGTACGCTACTCGTCACGCTTAGCCGGCCTCGGCCAATTGCCGCTCTACGATCCCTACCACTGCGGCCAGGGCCTCATCGATTTTGCCCGGATCACGCCCGCCGGCCTGGGCTTGGTGTGCCTTACCGCCGCCAGACCCTCCGGCTATTCTCGCCACATCACGCACGATATCACCCGCCTTTAAACCGCGCCCGCCGATCAAGTCGTCGGTAACAACGGCGATAAAAGAAACCTTGCCGGCAATATCAGCACCGAGCACTCCAACCCCCGAACCTAGACTGTCGCGCAACCCGTCCGCCATAGTACGCAAACCCGATACGTCATCTACCTCGCTGCGTTGCGCCACGACCTTGATCCCGTTGACTTCTTGTGCAGCACTCGACATATCGCCCGCCTCGAGCCTGGCAACCTTACGACGCAACTCGTCGAGCGCGCCCTGCAAATCTCGATTACGGCCCAAGAGCGCCTCGATCTTGTCCGCCAGTTCCTCGGGCGCTGCGTTGAGCCTCGCGCCCAATGTCCCCAGTAGCTCGCGGCGCTGGCGCAAGGCGCGTTCGGCCCCCGCGCCAGTCAGGGCCTCGCTGCGCCTGGTACCGGCGGCGATACCGCTTTCGGAGAGCAGATCGAATGAACCGATCTCACCGGTCGTCCGCACGTGGGTGCCGCCGCATAACTCGAGACTGAAGTCGCCGATGCGCACCACCCGCACCCGGTCGGCGTATTTTTCGCTGAATAGGGCCTGTGCTCCCATCTCCTTCGCTTTTTTCAGCTCTTCTTCAAAAGTAATCACTGCAAGATCAGCGCGAATCTGCTCGTTGACCCGTTCTTCGATCTCGCGTAATTGCTCCGGTTCGAGGGCCGCGAAATGCGAAAAGTCAAAGCGCAACCGGTCCGTCATCACCAACGAACCCATCTGCCCCACGTGCTCCCCCAAGGTCTGCCTGAGCGACTCGTGCAAAAGATGAGTCGCGGTGTGGTTGCGCGCGATGTCGTCGCGCGCGACTCGATCAACGCGAGCGGCAACGCCCCCTGCGACAGCCCCGAACTCCCCTTCCGCTAATCGGCCGATATGCACGATCCCACCACGGGCTTTCTGCACACTCTCGACAGCGATGGCGAAACCATCTCCTTCGATTCGCCCACAATCGCCAACCTGACCACCCGATTCCGCGTAGAAGGGTGTTTGGTCAAGGTAGAGCCGCAGCTGACCTTCCTCGTCAGCCTCGACCTTTACCACTTTGGCCTCAACTTGCAACTCGTCATAACCGACAAAGAGCGAGTGCTCGCCCTCCACTGCGTCGCCAATTCCTTCGGTTGCCTTGAACTTCGAACCAGTAGCTTGGCGGGCCCGCGTGCGTTGGGCTTCGAGCTCAAAGTCGAAGGCCTCCGGCTCGACTACCGGCACACCCTGTTCGCGAGCCATAAGCTCGGTCAGATCCAACGGAAAACCGTAGGTATCGTAGAGCTGGAAAGCGTCGCTGCCGGTAATCTGCCCCTTGCTGGCGAGTCGTGCAAAAATATCCAGGCCGCGATCAAGGGTCTTGCCGAAGCTCTCCTCCTCGGAACGAATCACCAGGTCGATGTGCTCGCGCTTAGATACTAGTTCGGGGAAGGCGTGGCCCATCGTCTCGCAGATTACGCCCACTAGCTGGTGAATGAAGGGTTCGTGTTGCTCGAGTTGGCGGGCGTAACGCGAGGCGCGACGCAAAATCCGCCGCAGCACATAACCCCGGCCCTCATTCGAGGGCATCGCACCGTCAGCAATGGTAAAGCTGAGCGCGCGCACATGATCGGAAATCACCTGCATCGGGACACGGTGTGCGCCGTCGTATGACAAACCCGTTAACTCGGCAATGCGACCGATTAGCGGCTGGAAAAAATCGCTGGCGTAGTTATTGTCGACGCCCTGCAATAGGCTGCACATGCGCTCGAAACCCATGCCCGTGTCGACGTGCACCGCCGGCAAAGGCTGCAACTGACCGCTTTGCTCGCGATTATACTGGATAAAAACAAGGTTGCACAACTCGACATGGTCGTCGGTGTCTTCAATGAGCATCTGGCGGTTCTGCGCCTCTACGTCGTCGCCGAGGTAGTAGTGTATCTCAGAACACGGACCGCAGGGACCGGTCTCGCCCATTTCCCAGAAATTATCCTTGGCCGGCAAACGCACGACACGCCCTGGCAACAGATCAGTGACCTCGCCCCAGTATCGCTCCGCTTCCTCATCCGCTTCTACACTATCGTCACCCTCAAATACCGTCGCCCACAGTCTTTCTTTTTCAAGGCCATAATACTCGGTTATTAGTTCCCAATGCCAGGCGATGGCCTCTTTTTTGAAATAGTCGCCAAAAGACCAGTTGCCCAACATCTCAAAGAAAGTGTGATGCCAAGGGCTATAGCCTACTTCCTCCAAATCGTTGTGTTTACCCGAGACCCGCATGACCTTCTGGGTGTCCACCGCCCGAGCGTAGTTTCGGCTGCCCAGGCCCAAGAACACGTCCTTAAACTGGTTCATACCGGCATTGGTGAAATAGAGTGTGGGATCGTCCTGGGGGACCACCGGCGCGCTCGGCACTCGCGTGTGCCCCTTACTCTCAAAAAAACTGAGAAATGTCTCCCTAACTTCCTTCGACTTCATCCTCTAACTCCTGTAGCTCCTGCCATACTTTGTCGACGGCCGACCGGGCCATTTGCGCATCGTAACCACGCCGGGCGAGAAAACCCAACATCCGGCGCTTTGCCTTGTCGCGTTCCAACCCCCGATAGCGCCAGGCCTGCTTGCCCAACAACCCGATCGCCCGTTCCTCCGAATCGAGCGTAGCGGCAAATTCGCCGAGTACTTCGTCGATAATCTCCGTTTCGATGCCCTTACGCCTGAGTTCCTGCGCCAGTTTGCGCGAACCATTGGCCCGACCGAGCCGCGCTTCGACGAAACGACGAGCGAATTCGCGATCGTTGAGCAGCTTTTGCCGCTGCAGATCGTTGACGGCCTGCTCAATGGTTTCTTCCGCAAACTCCTTCTGCGCCAGTTTGTCACGTACTTCTTTGACCGACCGCGCTCTATAACTGAGATAGTTATAGGCGGCGTCCTTAGCCTTTTGCAGTTGTTCGTTCACCTATTCTTCCGCTTCTGCGCCCTTGTTTTTATCTCCTGCCGCACTGCCGGCTGGAGCCGCTTTGAGCCCCAACTCAACGCGTATACTGTCCTCTATCTCGGAAGCTATCGCCGGGTGTTCGAGCAGATATTTCTTGGCGTTGTCTCTCCCCTGTCCCAACCGCTCGCCCTTATAAGAGAACCAGGCGCCGCTTTTATCGACAAAACCCTTGTCGACGCCAATATCCACTAAATCGCCCTCCCAGGAGATGCCAATATCGTCGCCGTAGAAAATCAGGTCGAACTCGGCTTCGCGAAAGGGGGGTGCCACCTTGTTCTTAATGACCTTGACCCGGGTGCGATTGCCGATGTCGGTGTCCCCGTCCTTGACGCGGGCGATGCGGCGAATATCGATGCGCACCGAAGAATAGAAGGGCAGCGCACGACCACCAGTCGTCGTTTCGGGGCTACCAAACACCACGCCGATCTTCATGCGCAACTGGTTGATAAAGACCAGGCAAGTACCCGAACGGGCGATCGAGCTGGTCAGTTTGCGCAATGCCTGCGACATCAGCCGCGCGTGCAGCCCCATGTGCGAATCGCCCATATCGCCTTCTAGCTCAGCTTGCGGTACCAACGCCGCGACCGAGTCAACCACAATAATGTCGAAAGCACCGCTGCGCACTAGGGTATCGACAATTTCCAGGGCCTGCTCACCCGAATCCGGTTGCGAGATGATCAGGTTCTCGACATCGACGCCGATGTGTTTGGCAAAAGTCACGTCAAGCGCGTGTTCGGCGTCTATAAAAGCCGCCGTGCCGCCCTTTTTCTGCGCCTCGCGGATGGTATGCAACGCGAGCATCGTCTTGCCTGCTCCTTCGGGGCCGGCAATCTCGATTATCCGGCCTTTCGGCAGACCACCTATGCCGAGCGCGGCGTCCACGGCCAAGGACCCGGTAGAGATACATTCGACCTCCTGGATCCCGCCCTCGTCCCCCAAACGCATGATCGACCCTTTACCGTATTGCTTCTCGATCTGTGACATCGCCAAATCCAGGGCTTTGGCTTTGTCGCCCTCCGCACCGCGTCCATTTGCTTTCGCCATGACGTTCCTCAATTGAAGTGTGTTAGGGTATGTGCGAAAATTCGCCCTGGCCGGCGCAAAGCCGTCCTTCTACACACCCAAGACTGGTACTATACGTTTAAATCCAACCTATCCGCTCAACCAGAAAAAAAAGAAGTCGGATAAGCAAGTTGCCGTAAATCCCCGCGACCACGTCGTCGACTACGATACCCCAACCACCAGGCAAAGCCTCTAGTTGCCGCGCAGGCGGCGGCTTGATGATATCGAGAACGCGAAAAACGAAGAAGGCAATGATAACCGTCCAAATATCCGTAGGCAATAGCGCCACGGTAAAGAGAAATCCCACTCCTTCGTCAACGACGACCTGACCGGGGTCTTTACCCCATTCGGGCGCTGCCTTGTCCGCGGTATAGACTCCAACGGCAAAAGCGACTAGCAGCACGACGAGCCATCCTACGACCCCCAACGGGGGACTGACTAAGAAGAACAGCCAGTACAAAACGGCGACCACTGCGGTCCCGGCCGTGCCCGGAGCGATTGGGGCGTAACCGCTAAAAAAGAGCGTGGCAATCAGTCTGTTCAGAAACCTCAGTCCTCTCTGGTGTGCTCAGGATTCCTTATAGGAAAACGTAGCGCGAAATAGATATTGAAAACCGGACAACAAAGTCAACAACAAAACACCCGCCAATAACACATTGGCTAAAAGCTGGATTAGTTCGTTGTCGAGAAAGAAAGAGCTATTAGCGGCAAAACGCTCAACGGTCTCCTCCACGCCGATAACGAAGAGAATCAAGAGGACGGTGGAGAGTTGGGCCGCAGTCTTCCACTTCGCCAAGCGCGTAGTGACCATCTGCTCACCCCGGGAAAGCCCGTAAAGACGCATACCCGTGATCAATATATCGCGCCCGACAATGGGCAAAACAATCCAGAAGTTGACCATTTTGTTCAACGCCAAGGCCACCAGCGCTGAGGTCACCAGGATCTTGTCGGCCAATGGATCCAAGAAGCGCCCCAGCGGCGTTTCTTGGTTGCCCGCGCGAGCTAGTTTGCCATCGTATAAATCAGTCAGCGAAGCCGCGCTAAAGACGACAAAAGCCAGACTCTTCCAATACCAGGTATCGGCAAAGAGCAATAATAAAAAAATTGGCGTCAGAACAATCCTGAGAGCGGTCAGACAATTGGGTAGATTGAAAATTTCGCGCCGATCCATAGGATTACCTCACAGAGAGGATCGACCGGCAAAAGCGTGCGCAAGCGTGACCCGGTCGGCCAAGTCCAGATCCGCACCCACTGGCAGGCCACGCGCCAATCCGGACACTTTAGTCAGCGGCATGAGCTGCTGGGATATATAATGGGCCGTCGCATCTCCTTCGGCGCTCGAGTTGAGTGCCAAAACGACCTCACGCACTTCTCGCTCCCGCACTCGCTCAACTAGCGCGGCAATGCGTAGATCTTCGGGCAATATGCCATCTTGCGGGGAAAGCACACCGCCGAGCACGTGATAAACCCCTGAGTGGATCTGGCTCGTCTCTAGCGCCAGCACATCGCTGGACTCGGCTACCACACAGAGGAACTGCGGGTCGCGGCGAGTGTCCTGGCAAACCTCGCACAACTCTTCGCCCTTTTGCGTGAAATTGTGGCAAGTGGAGCAGTGATCGATCTGTTCTTTCGCGGCGATCAACGCGCCCGCGAGCAGTTCGGCTTCTTCTCGCGGCCTCTTGAGCACATAAAGCGCGAGACGCTGGGCCGTCACTCGGCCGATACCAGGCAGTTTGGCGAAAGCGATGATTAAATCTTCGAGAGCAAGAGGTCCCATAGAATCTCGTTTTACCGACGTTTGGCGCTCAGACCAATTCGCCGTCGAAAGTATCGAGCACGGAACGAACGGTCGGATCGGATTGTGGTGGTGGTGGTGGTGCCTTCTCCTCAGCGACAGTCTCGCCGCCCTCCTGTATCACTCCTTCGAGCCGCAGTCGCCGACCGAACTTCTGTAAACAAATTTCCTCGACGCTGTCGCGGTTCTTGTTTACTTGCGTCATGGCGAAACGGTCATCAGCAGAAAAACCCAATTTCAGCACATTGGCTTCCAGCCCGAGCAACGTCGCCCCGCTGAGGAAAAGGGCGAGCGACGGCTTGGCGTCGCGAACGGCCTGAACCAGATCGTCCCAGCCCTGGCGCACATCTTCGAAACTCGGACCGTCCGCGTTATCCCCGCTCTGGGCCGCACCGGATGCAGAAGGTCGTTGATTGGTCACCGCCGGGCGTTCCGCTACCGACGGCGGTGATGCTTGTTTTTGTGCTGCAGGCCTCTCGCCAATCGGCGGCGGTTCTTCCTGCATCGGGGACTTCTCGGCCACAGGCGGCAGCTCTTGCTGGACCCGAGGCTTCTGGGCGACGGACGGCTCTTGCCGCTCCACCACGGCAGGTGCCGCCGGCCCGGCGGCGGGCCGCCCCTGGACTCGGGGAGCCGCGCCCTCGAGCGCCTGTAACCGCCGCAGCAATTGCCCTACATCCACCGACCGGCCCATCAACGCCAAATGCACCAAGGCGATTTCAACGCGGAAGCGCGGCTGGACCGAACGCCTCAAGTCCGCGGCCAAATCCAACAGCGACTGCATCATGCGCAACACATCTTCGGCCGCGATGTCTGCGGCGAGTTGCTCGTAACGACTGCGGTCTTCTGCCGCTACATCGAGTTTGTCGGTCCCACCCTGCACCTTGACAAAGAGCAACTGGCGCAAAATTTCGACCAAACCATGCACAAACTCCTCGACATCGGCCCCCTCGTCGATCGCCCGGGTGACGATCTCCAACACCCGCTCGGGCGAGGCGTCGTGAATCGCACCGACCAACTCAAAATAAAGATTGCGGTCGACCAGCCCTAATACCTGCCCCACTACTTGCTTGGACACCTCGCCGCCAAAGGACGCGACCTGATCAAGCAGACTCTCGGCGTCGCGCAGCGCACCGTCGGCCCGACTCGCCAACAAGTGTAAAGCACCCTCCTCGACTTCGATCTGCTCGGCTTTGGCAATGGCTGCCAGATGGTCGGCGATTTGCCCGGTCGGGATACGGCGAAAGTTAAAACGTTGGCAGCGAGAGAGGATCGTGTCGGGGACCGACTGCACCTCGGTGGTCGCGAAGATAAAAACCACGTGCTCCGGAGGTTCTTCCAGCGTCTTCAACAG
>DQLG01000645.1 GCA_015660315.1 Candidatus Latescibacterota bacterium | reverse complement strand
CCGGTCTGTTGCCAGAGCCGACGGGCTACCCAACCTGTCTATAATGTCTTCCTCCTGTTCGACTGCCTGAGTGGCGTGTCTGATATTGAGACGAGATGGAGGGGGCTTTATTCACCCGCCAAAGTGAATTTTTATGCGCTCACAAATCTGGGCTATATTAGCCTAGAATGGGCGTTTTTTGATGTATTGCGCGGGTATTTTGCCGGTTAGGCTTTTGAGGAATGCCACGATATCCCCAAGCTGTTCACCGCTCAATTCGCGGCCCAGCTGGTGCTTGGCCATTTTTTTGACGGCTGCCTCCAACGTTTTTGCGCTGGAATCATGGAAATACGGGCCGGTTTTCTCAATGTTCCGCAAGCTCGGCACTTTGAAGAACATCTTAAACGCGTCATTGCCCACAATCGCCGAGCGGCCCACATCCGTCTGATTGGGCCACGGCTTCACGAGGCCGAGCTTTTGGTAGCTGTTTCCCCCCACCAACGGGCCAGTATGGCAGGTAACACAGCCGGTAATCACAAAGGTTTTCAGCCCTTTTTGCTCTTGGACAGTGAGAGCGGAGGCGTCGCCGGCGAGGAAATCATCAAAACGCCCGGGCGTCACCAAATTGCGCTCAAACGCCCCAATCGCTGTGCCGACATTCATATAAGTAACCGCATCAACATCCCGTGGAAACGCCTTTTTAAAGAGCGGCGGATATTCGGGGATGCCCTTCAGCTTGGCCACCACGGCGGCGGCGCTGGGCATTCCCATCTCTTTTCCCGCTAAAATAGGGCCTTTTGCCTGTTCCTCGACTGTGGCGGCGCGGCCATCCCAGAATTGGGCGATGTGGAAAAACGCGTTATAAGTAGTCGGCGAATTGCGCCCCACCGGTTTGCCGGGCACGCCCAGCGAGAAATCCACCCCATCCACCCCGTATTTATCGAGCAAATGGCACGAATTACAGGCGATTTGGTTATTACTGGACAAGCGTTTTTCGTAGTACAAATGCCGCCCGAGATCCACCTTGGCTTGGTCCTCCGCACTGCGTGGGAAGCGGTCCAGCGCGGTGAGTGGCGGCTGGAAAATAGCCGACATCGCAGCAGCATCCGGAGCGGGTGGCGCTGCGGGCTTGGGAGAGTCCTGAGTTTTCCCTATCAAAAGGGCTAGGAAAGAAACGGCGGGAACGAGCAAAAGCAACCTGTGCATGCGCGGGAGGGTAAGGGTTGGCCGGGAAAAATCAACCCCTCAAACCCGTTCAAATAAAGTACGGACACGTAAAGTTTTTGTAATATTTTGCTTGCAATGGTTGTGCTAAATCCCGTATATCCCCCCGCAACGCGCCTTTTTGGGCGTGGGGTTTGTGCCTCGGCATTCTCCCCATATCAGTAAACTGCAGTATAAAAGTTAACACCTATTACAGGAGTATATGAAAAATATGAAAATGAATAAATGGACCATGGGTCTCGCCGCCGCAGGCGTCGTGACTCTCTCGTCTGTTGCTCAGGCGCAAGATGCCGCCGCGGGCGCAGAAGCTGTGGCCGCTTCCACAACCCTGAGCGGTTATGTAAGCACTGGCTACAAGTTCAATAACGGCGGTGTCAATGCTGGCTACTTCCGTGCCGGTGAAGACCGCAACGCGTTCAGCTTGGACGTGGTTGACTTGAAACTTTCGTCCGCACAGGGCGACGGCGCCATGGACACCGGTTACACCGTTGAACTATGGATGGGCCCAGCTGCTACAGACATTGGCACTGGAGACTCTGGCGCGGGCACCAGCACCGTCGAACTCATGCAAGCCAACATCGATCTGCGTATTAGCGGTATCGACCTGAAGATCGGTCAGTTCGGCACTGTTGTGGGCAACGAAGTCTACAACTACAACGAGAATGCGTTTTACACCCATTCTTGGGGATTCGCTATTGAGCCGACTCATCACACCGGTATCCTGGCTTCCTACACCGTGTCGGATGACCTACAAATCGGTGTTGGTCTCGCCAACTCAACGAGTGCTTCCATCAATGCAAAAGGTGTTGGTTCGAGCAAGACGTGGCTTGCTACTGTTTCCTACACTCTGCCGTCCGGCACGGGTGCCTTGGCTGGCACCGAGCTGTACTACGGCCTCGTGTCGGGTGACGCCAGTGGTGCTAGTGGCGATAATGATGAATACCATTACGCCAGCGTTGCGCTGCCTGAGTTAGTTGCCAACCTGACCACCAAAGTTGTTTGGGATCATGTGGAACATGCCGGCCTCGCGAAGGACTCAAATGTTGTAGGTTTGTACCTCGGCTACTCGCTGAATGATACCACGACCCTCAACGTTCGTTACGAAGCGGGCAACCTCAACAACGTGGCTGCCGTCAGTAACAACACAGGCACCGTTTCGACCCTTGGCACTGGAAACGCTGATAACCTCCAGTCATGGACTATTGGTCTGAACCACAAGATCTGGGAAAATGTAATCTCCCGCATCGAGTATCGCCATGATGAGGTTGACAACACCTCTGG
This sequence comes from Candidatus Latescibacterota bacterium, assembly GCA_015660315.1. Lineage (GTDB taxonomy): Bacteria > Latescibacterota > UBA2968 > UBA8231 > UBA8231. The sequence continues at coordinate 350 of DQLG01000645.1, read as the reverse complement.
TGATACTTCTGATAACCAGCAGGACGTGATTGCGTTGAACCTTATCTACACTTTCTAACTTACCGTTAGAAACCTTTGAAACCCCTTCGGAAAACCGAAGGGGTTTTTTAATGCCTTGATGCGAGTGGGGGTTGGGTGCTTAATGGGGTTGGAGGTTGGGATGCGTGGATTGATTCTTTTTGGCTTACTCTTAAGCGGCGCGGCGCGCGCGCAGGATGCTGCACAGACGGCACCGGCCTTGGCGGCTTCAGCTACGCTCTCGGGCTATGTGAGCACGGGCTACCGATGGGGGCCGGGCACGGGGAATTTTGCTTACGGGCTCTCGGGCACCACCAGCCGCGCGAATGCGT
>DQLG01000835.1 GCA_015660315.1 Candidatus Latescibacterota bacterium | reverse complement strand
TCGACAAGCCGTCCTGCGCGGTAAAAGTGACAAAAGTCGAGCCGTCGTAGCGACTCAGCCCGCCGATGGTCCCCAACCACAGATGGCCCTCGTGATCTTCGCAAATTGTTCGCACCCCATTACTGGCCAGACCGTCCTGGGTGGTGAAGGAGACCCAAGTCGAACCGTCGTAGCGACTCACCCCGTCGTCGGTGCCCAGCCATAAATGGCCCTGGCGATCCTGAAAAAGTGCTCCAAAGCTTTGGCCCGTAAGTATATTTTGCGAGGAGACCATAGTACGGAATTGGCGCCCGTCGTATTGGCACAACCCGCCATTGGTGCTGAGCCACATACCGCCTTGGCGATCCTCGCATAGAGCAGTCACTGCATTACCGGCCAGGCCGTCCTCAGTAGTGAAGGTCGTAAAGGTCGAGCCGTCGTAGCAGCTCAGCCCCGCCTCCGTGGCAAACCACAGCAGGCCCGCCCGGTCCTCGACGATGCCCGACACCACATTGCCGGCCAACCCGTCTTGCACGGCGAAGACCGCAAACTCCCGCCCGTCGTAGCGACAGACACCGCTATCGGTGCCGAACCACAAGTGCCCCACCCGGTCCTCGGCCATCGATCTCACGTGGCTGGTAGGCAGTCCATCGCGGACGGTGAACGTCTCGAAGCTACTCCCGTCGTAGCGACTCACGCCGCCATTGGTGCCAAACCACAGATCCCCCTGGCGATCGGCCACGATGGTCCAGACTTCGTTGCCGGCCAGACCGTCCTCGGTGGTGAAGGTCTTAAAGAATTGGCCATCGAAGCGGCAGACCCCGCCGTGCAAAGTGCCAAACCACAAATAGCCCTGCTGGTCTTCGACAATGGCCTGGACGATGCTGTCGACCAAGCCGTTGGTGGAGTCGTAGACGCTCCAGTGGCCCACGCCGGGCCCGGCTGCCATGCGCTCGCCAGGTCCCGCCGGCAACGCGTGAAATTCAAAGCTGCAGGATATTGCGGCACCCGGCCTGACCGCACCGAAGACCCTGCCCCAGTCCAACAGTATTTCGCGATAGTGTGGATCCTGCAATAACCCTTGGCGCTTGAGCGACAATGCGGACGGCGAAGGATCCTCAAACCAGTGACTGCAAATGCCCTCGGTCTGAAACTGATCTGGGGCGCTGGATTCTATCAGCTCGTGATTGACAAGTAGAGGGACCAGTTGCAGATCATAAGCTGCCTGAAAATCGACTTGCTGATCTGCAGATACCCAAAACGATAAACGCGCTACAGCTTTCATAGACCCAAGCCTTAATGAAGGTCGGAAACTCGGCGGGATAATAACAAAAACTTAACAAAGTATAGAGACAGTTCAACTACTTTTACACCTCGCTCATCACTGCTATCGCGTGAGGGTTCGCGCAAAGCGCGAAAAATCGCGCGACCATCGTTAGTATCATACATTTATTAATGCACAATTAGTAACACCAATCGAATGTCTTAGCGTGATTTTTCGCATTTGCTCGAATCAATACCTGGCCATCGGGCGGCGGGGATATTTCATATGATTCTTATAAAACAATAGCTTGCAATGAAAGAGCCAAACTATTTCACGATGGCAAAGAAAGCCAGGAAACTGGCCGAAAGCGACTCTTATTTTACAGAATTTACCGGGCTTGAATATCGCGGCAACATGAACACTACCGTGATCCGCACGGCACAAGGTCGCACAATAATACTACAACACGATGCCACGACCCCTTCTCCCCACAACCTTATCCACGGCATCCACGGCACCTAGGGAGCCGCCCTTTTTGATCCAAGCCCGCCACGGATCTCGAAGGGAAATCACCGATGGGTAGAGCCCGAGGAATTTGCTGAACTTGAAAAAAGATATATGCCCGAGATATACCGCAGGATGGGTGAATTGCGCACATTAGTGGTCACGGGGGATCGGATATGCTCATGGACTGGCATCTGATAGATTGCCTGCGCAATGACTTGCCTCTCGACCAGGACGTTTACGACGCAGCAAGCCGGAGTTCTATTGTCCCGCTTAGCCAATGGTCGGTGCTCAATCGTCCCAACTCAATCGAAATTCCAGATTTCACTACAGGCTCCTGGGAAAGCAATCCGCACAATATGGACATCGAACTAACCAATGGCGGAGGCACTACAAAGATCACACCGGTCGCCCCCACAGTTCCAGACCCGGAGGATGAATTAGCCCAGCAATGGAAGCGCGATCACAAAGAGGAGCCGACACTAGGCAAAGTGATCGCGCGACCGAGCACGAACAGGACACTATAACAGTGTGCAAATTCACTACTCGAACTAAAGGCAAGGCTCGCGATGATGACTGAAGAACAACGTTACCTTTTTGATCTATGCGGTTTTCTGCATCTGAAAAACGTGCTGACCCCGAAAGAACTGGACGCGGCTTCTGAGGCCGCCAACCGCTATATCGGCAGCGTTGCCGAAGACCTGCCGCCGGATTTCGGCGCTTCAGAAAATCGCAAGGGCTTTGCGCACGGCTTCGCCTTCGATCGGGCGCTGGAAAAACTGGTCTTTCTGCCCGCCGTCTGGCCCATCGTACTGGAACTGACCAACGGCAAACCCATGCTCGCCAGCGGCACCTTGATGGTCGACGATCCCAATGGGCACACCGCGGCGGTGCCGCTGCACTGCGCCCGCGAAGACTACGGCTTTGAGAGCGCCCGCTACGAGATACGCCAGGGCCGTATCTACTGCGACGACTTTGTAGCCTTTCCCTATCTGGACGATGTGCATCCCGGTGATGGCGGGCTATTGGTTGTACCGGGTTCGCACAAAAGCCAGTTCGACCGGCCGCCGCAGCTATTTTCCCAGGGGCGCATCGAAGGGGAAGTCCCGCCGGGGGTCATCAATATCACGCCCGCGGCCGGGGATGTCGTAGTTATGCCCGAAGCTTTGACCCACGGGGTCCTGCCCTGGAAAGCCGCCGACCGCCAGCGCCGAGTGCTGACGCTGCGCTACCGGCCACACCATCGCCAGGAAGGTCCCATTCCGGAGACGATCAAAAAGCGGCTGACGCCCGAAACCCGCGAGTTACTCGAAACGGCGCACTATACCCACAAAAAAGACATCGCCGCGCGAGAAATCGTGGAATTGAGCCCATGATCGGGCGGGCCGCACAAAGAAGCCGGAGAGAACTTACTGTGCTGCGTGATAATTCACGCACTGCGTGATAATTCGCGCAATAAAAATATAATCACAACTTATTGTTATTATTGTATCTATTTGGATATACTGAAAGTCAGGGCGTGATTTTTCACGTTTGCCCATATCAATACCTGATATTGCGTTGGCGCTGACATTTACACATAACTGTTATAAAACACCTATTTATGAGAAAAAGACAAAGGGATTTACCACTGGCACACGGTTTGCGGTAATCAACTAATATGTATCCCGATACTGCACGAGCATACAATGTCATCAACTAAAACCACGCTCAATAAGACTTGCTCCGCTCCCGACTGCGCCAAAAAAGCCGTGAGCAGAGGCCATTGCCCCCGTCACTATCAGCAAATGCGCCGCTACGGTCGCCTGACGCCCGAGCGTGAATACAAAGTCGCGGCGAAAAGCACATGCAGCGCACCGAGCTGTAGTGTAGTTAACTGCAGTGCTCCCTTTGTCGCCAAGGGATTATGTGTCCGACATTACCAACAGATGCGCCGGCATGGACAGTTAATACCCGATCGCAAAGACCCCAAAGCCTTGCTACACACGTGCAGTACACCTAACTGCAGTGCTCCTTGTACCGCCAAGGGATTATGCGTCCGACATTACCAGCAAATGCGCCGGCGTGGACAGTTAATACCCGATTGTGAACAGCCGCAACAGGTCAGGATCTAGCAGTTTGGTCGAGCATGAGAACGGCTTATATTCGCCTGAACTATATACACAGCGAGTTAAATCCTTACGTTTGGGGTCCACTACGGGGCATTACCCTATTTCTGGAGATGGCAACATGGGGCTAAAGAGAATTCGCAATAGGCTACCCATCCTATTCATGTGGTGTCTTTTCATTCTCCTGGAGTCTACAGCCATCGCCCAGCTATCGACCGGCTTCCGCCCCGTCGAAGAGCCGGCGATCCGCGGGGTGCGCATTACCCCCGGCGCCCTAGTGCCCAACCGCCGCAAATGGTTCTTGCCGCAGAATCTGTATTACGAATATCAATGGCGCGGCTGGGAATACAGCAATTACGCGCGCGACAACTACGCGCGCTATGTCAATACCCAACTCGAAGGCACCCGCAACTACAATCTCTTCGGCGACTATATCAATCGCGGTTGGGTCATCTACGACTGGTCCGAGACCAGCCCCCTGCGCCAGGGCAGCGCCCTCTTAAAAGGAACCCGCTTCAGCCGGTGGTTCGACAGCCTGGTCATCTCGTCGGCCAGCCACGGTCAGTTTCACACCTCCCTAACCATCGGCGACGCCATCCGCACCACGCTGACCCCCCTGACCTTTTCCAAGCCGACCTTCAACGGGCTGCAGTGGGATTTTCTCTCCGATAAATACGCACTAACGCTACTCGGCTCAAGACTCAACGCACCCGGATACACCGCGCTCAACGAAGCCGGCGGCGCCTCGACCATCGAAAACACCACCCGGCTTTTGGGCGCGCGCGGCGTCTCGCAAGTCGGCGACTTCGCCAAGATCGGCCTGACCTGGGTCAACGTCTCCAATACCAGCAGCGAATTGAGCATCGGCGACAACTCGCTAAAAGGCGTGCTAACCGGACCGCAAAATACAGGCAATGTCGAACGCGTGATCATCCGCATCGTCGACGACTCACCCGAGTCGGACGCCACCGGAGCCTCCTTCTTCGTTGACCAAGTAGTCATCGACGGCGAATTGCATCCGGAAATCGTTCCCTTGGTGCGCGGCGGCGTGCGCCGCGAGGGCATTCTGGAGGTCAGCGGATCCGATGCCATCGAGCTCATTTACGATATCCGCAACGACTTCAGCCCAACCGAAAAAGTAGGCACCTTCCGCGAGGCGCAGGCACTGGAATTCGAACTCGTAGTATCAAACGACTACCGCATCGAGATCGCCTCTAACCTGCAGACCAACGCCCGCGGCGAACAGGTCTTTTTACCGGTCGCACAAGCCAGCGGCGAAATCACCGACGGCTCCAATCAAACCTTCGTGCGCTACTCGTATGGCCTGCCCACCGCGCACGAAGTGATCGGCATGGACATCGAGCTGATTAACCTCGCCCACTTCGACCTGCGCGCCGAATACGTGCTCAACCGGCGCTTCCGCCGTTTCCCAAACCAGAACTTTCGCAAACTGCCCGCCAACAAGGAAACGGCCGAAGCCGGCTATGTGACCGCCTCGTACCAGCAGTATCCCTTTTTCGCCTACGGCGAGGCCTTCACCATGGACCCCGATTACAGCACCCGGGCCTTCATCGCCGATCCGGGCGGCGTTATAGACTACGCCAGCAAAACCCAGAACCTCTTCGAATTCGTCGACGACAACGACGACCAGGATCGCTTCGCCGACTGGCAGCGCTTCCGCCAGAGCCAGGGTTTGAGCGGATCGGGTTCGGTCGGCCGCGACACCGACATTTTCCCCGGCCTCGACGAGAACAACGATTTCATCTCCGACTTCAACCAGAACCAGAACAACCGCCCCGACTACGCCGAGCCCTTCCTGCGCTACATAGTCGACCCGCCCAAGTTTCTCTTCGGCATGGACATGAACAACAATACGCTCATCGACCGTTTCGAGGACGACCGCCTCGCCGATTATCCCTACGAGCGCGACCATCGCGGTTACAACACCTATGGCGGCTTCAAAATCACCGAGAGTAGCCAATTCACCATTGGTCGGCTGTCCGAAGACCAGCTCAGCAGCGACCGTCAGGCTCGCTCCTACTACAGCCTGTTCACCCTGCAAAAGTCCTATCCTGGGCTCGATATCTCGCTATTCCAACACGCCAAATTAGTTGCAGACGATATCCCCGAGGACCGCATCGTCTGGGAAGACCCCATCGGCCTGACCGATTTTACCGACCCCCTGGACAACCAGGACACGTTCGCCAACACCCTGTTTATGAAAGCCCGTTATTCACGCGTCAGCAATCTCAATATCTCGGGCAAACTCAAATACGAGATCTTCAAGCAACAGGGCGCACAAGCCGACCTCAAACGCGACCGCTCGTTCTTCGGCCTGATCAACAAGGCCGACTACGCCATCCGACCAAACGACCGGCTCACGCTCTGGCCCAAGTGGAAAAGCATGTACCAGCGCGAGACTCCCACCTCGCCTAGCGCCCTCAAGACCAACGAATTGACCGAAAGCCTGTTCTTCATCGGCCAGTACTCGATCCTGCCGAAGATGTGGGTGGATTTCGGTGTCGAATTCAGCAATTTCGCCAACCTCGCCGAGCAACCGGCTGAGGCCTCGCCGAGTTTCATCGAAAACTTCCGCAGCCTTGTTTTCTCGACCCTGTTCACCAACGTGTCGTCGTATCAGGGCTACGAATTGACCCTGAACTCGGGTTTCCTGCTCGAACGCAAATTCTTCCAGGGGGAAACCCAGAAACAATCGATCGTCTTCGTGCGCATCTTCGCCGCCACCGGAAGCAGTTGATCCTTGCCATCACCGGACGAACGCGACGCGGACACCGCCAATCGCCCGTCCGCCTTTACTCCCAAAGCGATTCTGCTCGGTTGTCTGTTCACCTTTGTCGTCGCTGCCGGCGACGCCTATGGCGTATTCTATCTGCGCGGTTCCTATATGACGCTGGGCACCAGCACCGTCGGAGCCTTGTTCCTGCTGCTCGTCCTGGCCGGCCTGATCAACCCGCTGCTCAAACTGGCGACCCCGCGTGCGGGGCTGAACCGCGGCGAACTGCTGCTTATCTACATCATGATGGTGATGGCCTCGCCATTGCCGATCCTTTTCGCCGGCCGGTTTATCGGCACGATCCTCACCCCCTTTTATTACGCCACCCCCGAAAACGACTGGCGCAACCTGATCCAGCCCTATATCGCCGACTGGCTGCAGCCGCACGACACCCGACTGATGCAGCCCTTCTACGAGGGCCTGGAACAGGGCCAGCCCGTCCCCTGGGCCGCCTGGCTGCCGCTCTTTTTGAGTTGGGCCCCCTTCATCTGGGCGATGTTCCTAGCGATGATCTCTATGATGGTCATTCTGCGCAGGCAGTGGAACGAGCACGAGCGCTTGACCTACCCGCTAGTCCAGGTACCGATGGCCGTGACCGAAGAAGGTGCTGGCGGGCAACGCGTCGCACCCTTCTTCAAAAACCCGGTGATGTGGATCGGTTTCGCCATCCCGGCGATTTGGGGCACTCTGCACGGAGTGCACAACTACTTTCCCGAAATGGTGCCCGTCGCCACGGATGTCGACCCCATCCACTTTATTTTGCCGGTCTTCGACGGCATATCGGAATTGCAATTCAAGTTCCGTTTCAATATTCTGGGCTTCTTCTATTTTCTCAAGACCGAGATCGCCTTCAGTCTGTGGTTCTTCAATCTTTTCGCCAACGCCCTGCGCACCAGCTTCGGCGTCCTGGGTATCACGAGTTCGGAAACGCTGGGCGGCGGGCACGCCATCGTCAACCCAATCCTCGTGCACCAGTCGATGGGCGGCATGCTAGTGCTATTTCTCTTCGGGCTATTCGCCGCCCGCAAACATCTAGCAGCCGTTTGCCGCAAAGCCTTCCTCGGCGATTCGACCGTCGACGACTCCGACGAGATGCTTTCCTATCGGACCGCGGTTTTCCTGTTATTGGGCAGCGGCCTGATAATGGTACTGTGGTTGTCGTTGGCCGGTCTTCCGGTCTGGGTCGGCCTGGCCTTTCTCTTTACCGCGGCAGCGCTCTTTGTCGGATTTACCCGTCTGATTGCCGAAGGCGGCCTTTCGGACGGTTCGGTCCCCGTCGGGCCCGCCGCCATCGTCATCTCCGCCGTGGGTTCCTCGGCTATCGGCGCGCACGGGCTGGTCGTACTCGCGACAACCTATTTCTGGACCGGTGTGCGCAGTTTCGCAATGACCTCGGCCGCCAACAGCCTCAAATTGGGCGAGGGGTTTGGCGGATCCAAACGGCCGCTGTTCTGGGTGATGCTGCTGGCCATGGCCATCGGTCTGGTCTCATCGATGTGGGTGGTCATGGAACTGAGCTATTCCTACGGGGCACTCAACCTGAAAATTCCCGGGGGCCAGCACGGTTTCTACAATTACGCCGCCGCCCTGATCCGCAGCCCCAGCGAACCGCATATAGCGGGTTGGGTCGATACCGGGATCGGCGCCGCGATCATGCTGCTGCTGATGTTGGCGCGCTGGTATTATCTCTGGTGGCCCCTGCACCCTCTCGGCTATCCCATCGGCCCGACCGTTATCATGGACCACCTTTGGTTCAACATGTTCCTGGCCTGGTTAATCAAGGTAGTCGTCTTGCGCTACGGCGGCGTGGCGCTCTATCGCAAGACGCGGCCTTTTTTTATGGGCATGATCGCCGGCCACATCGCGCCCGGCGGCGTTTTTCTCTTTATCGACCACTTTGCCGGCATGGACGGCAATGTGATTTTTTGGGGTTGATCCACCCAATAGCGCACATGAGACGAAATTTTGGCCGAGCACGTTAATATGCTATATTCCACAAAATCCCCAAATATCCCCGTCCGAGGGAGAAAGATGCGCGCACAAATATTCAAATCTTTCACCCCTGCATTCACCGCGTTCATCGCGGTCGTCTGCTTGGCCACGGCCGCACAGGGTGAAGTCCTGCAGTGGCAATTGGGCGACGGAGGTCTTTCCTGGCGCGACAACGAACTGAACTCCACCGCGATAAGCTTCGACACGCCTGGGGCCATTCAACTGGTCGGCTTCAACCCAAACGACAATATCGTCGGGCAACTGAACTGGTCCGAGGGCTTCCCGCAAGACTTCGTCAGCGAAGCGGCCGAAGCCCGGGTATGGGACAACGTGCCCTTCAAACAGAGCAATCTCCCGCTCGTCGACGACGACCCGGCGACCTCCAGCGAGAGCCGCTTCAAGGATTTCGGGGTACTGCAAGCCGGCCGGACCTTCTTCTTTGACCTAGGCACCCGCTTCCCGGTCAGCCGCATCGCGTTCTTCCCGCGTCCCGAGGGCACCGACAGCCGAGGCCGGCCCTACGCCGACGACTTTATCCGCAGTTATAAACTGCAAGTCAACGACGGGGTGCGTTTCAACCAGCAAAACCTGCCGATCTACAAT
>DQLG01000778.1 GCA_015660315.1 Candidatus Latescibacterota bacterium | reverse complement strand
GGTGAGGAAAATCGCCAATAGGCGCACGGGTTTCTCCGCGAAATACTCCTCGCCGTCGGCGAGCAGAATCTCCCCGTCGACGGCCGCCACACCGCGTTCGAGATACATGCTGCGGCTGCTATTGCGGGGTTTGCGTGTCAGCCGGTTGAAGCCCAGCTCGACTAAGTGGTAGACGGTGCTTGCATGCAGGTAGTAATCGCGCATAAAACGTTCGGCCGCAAGCTCCGGCCCCACGCCCTCGTATCCCAAATCGGTGGCGATCTGCGGTTTGATATCGTGGTCCAGAACATCGCGTTTGCGACCGACAGCAAAATGCAGCGCGTGCCGGATCCGCCAGAGAAAGGCGCGACTGCGCACCAAACTCTCGATATCCGCCGGAGAGAGATACTGGCCCCAGAGTTCGTCAATCTCCGACGACTTGGCTTTGGCCTTGAGCGCCCACTCGAAAACCTGCATTTCGCGCAGGCCCCCGGGGCTTTCCTTGACATTTGGATCCAATAGCTGAACCGACTGCCGCGCCTCGATCCGCTTCCTGCGCCATGCGTCGAGTTGGCCAATGGTACGCTTGGGCACTTTTTTATAGAGTCGCTGCTGAAATTCCGCGAAGAGCACCTCATCGCCGGCAAGCAGGCGACCGTCCATCATCGCGGTACACGATTCCAAGTCTGCGCGCGCGAATTTGGCGACTTCGGCGAGCGTGCGACTACTGTGCCCCACCTCGAAGCCCATATCCCAAAGCGGGTTTAATACTCCGGAGACGAACTCAGGAACTTTGTCTTGGTCTTTCTTAAAAAGAAAGAGTAGATCGACATCGGAGTAGGGGGCCATCTCGCTACGGCCATAACCGCCCAACGCCACCAGCGCATGGGCTCCTTGAGCTTGGCCTACGGCGCGCTGATAGATCGCCAGCACCACCGCATCCATGGCCACCGCAATATCCCGAGCCACATCGCCACCGCCCCTACCCACACGGTGCTCGGCCTCAACCCGCGCGAGTGCCTCCTGCCATAGCGGCCGCAACGTTTCGCCGAGCGGCCCAGCCGGAGCATCCGCTAACTTAGCGGCGAAATCTTCCAATAGACCCACAACTCAACCCGCGCTCTGGGTACTGCGGGAGGCAAGTTTTTTTACTGTTGGTTTTTTATTTTTCGCCGCAACCTTCTTCGCTGTTGGTTTTTTTTTCGCCGCCTTCTTTGTCGCAACCTTCTTCGCTGTTGGTTGCTGCTTCGTCGCTTTCTTAATCGCCTTCTTCGCCGTGCGCCCCGCCGCCTTCTTGCGCGGTATTTTTTTGTCCAGCACCGCGTGCAATACCTCGTCGATATGGTCGACCAACACAAAGCGCAGGCGACGACGAATCGGCGCGGGCACGTCGTCGAGGTCGGCGGCGTTGCGCTGCGGCAATACCACGGTGCGGATCCCCGCCCGCTGCGCCGCCAACACTTTGTCGCGTATACCACCGACCGGCAGCACCCGACCGCGCAGCGTAATTTCCCCGGTCATCGCGACACCGGCTTTGACCGGCCGCCCCGTAAAGAGCGAAACCAGTGCCGTCGCCAGGCCGATACCGGCTGAAGGCCCTTCCTTGGGGGTCGCGCCCGCCGGCACGTGCAAATGGATGTCGGACTCGTCGAAGACCTCTGATTTGATCTTTAGCCTCTCGGCCTCAGCCCGCAACCAGCTCAACGCCGCGCGCGCCGACTCCTGCATCACATCGCCCAATTGCCCGGTGAGGATCAAATTCTTACGGCCCGGCATCCTCGTCGCCTCAATAAAGAGGATCTCGCCGCCGGCCGCCGTCGCGGCTAAGCCTGTGACCACTCCCACTTCAGCGTTCTTCTCGGCGGACTCGTGAAAAAAGGGCGCGGTACCCAAAAACGCCTCAAGCCCCTTCTCGTCCACATTGATCCGACGCTTGCGGCCCTCGACAAACTTGCGCGCCACCTTGCGACTGATCGTACCCAACGTGCGCTCCAGATTGCGCAGTCCCGCCTCCCGCGTATAGTCCTCAATCATCCGGCCGAGCGCCCCGTCGTCAATTCGTAAATGGCTCTCGTCGATCCCGTGCTCGGCGAGTTGGCGCGGCAGCAGATGGCGACGGGCGATCTTCTCCTTCTCCTCCGGCGTATACCCCGACAGCGGAATTTCCTCCATGCGGTCCCTGAGCGGCCCCGGTATCGGACCGAGCAAATTGGCCGTGGCGATAAACATGACCTTCGACAGATCAAAGGTCACGTCGAGATAATGATCGGCGAAGCTGTTGTTCTGCTCAGGGTCCAACACTTCCAACAGTGCTGCAGCTGGATCACCGCGAAAATCCGCGCCGAGCTTGTCGATCTCATCGAGCATAAAAACAGGATTAGAGGTCCCTGCCTTGCGCAACCCCTGGATAATGCGCCCAGGCAGTGCCCCGACATAAGTTCGGCGATGACCGCGGATCTCGGACTCGTCGTGCACACCGCCCAACGAGATGCGCACGAACTTGCGGCCCAGGGCGCGGGCAATCGACTGGCCCAATGAGGTTTTTCCCACTCCGGGCGGCCCGACAAAACAGAGGATCGGTCCTTTCATCTCCTGGCGCAGTGTACGCACCGCCAGGTATTCGAGTACCCGTTCCTTGATCTTGTCGAGACCGTAGTGGTCCTCGTCGAGAATCCTCGACGCTTCCGTGATATCGAGGTCGTCCGGCGTCGTAGAACTCCAAGGCAATTCGATCATCCAATCGAGATAGGTCCGGACGACCGAATATTCGGGCGAGCTCTGCTGCATCTTCTCCATCCGGTCCAACTCGCGCAGAACGGCCTCTGACGCCTCTTGTGTCATGCCCACCGCCTCGATCTTGTCGCGCAGTTCATCGACCTCCGCCAACATCGGATCCGATCCGCTCAACTCCTTCTGAATCTGCCGCAGTTGCTCGCGCAGAAAATAATCGCGTTGCGACTTGCCCAACTTCTCCTGTACCTGGGTCTGGATGCGATTGCCGACTTCGAGGATTTCCAGCTCGCGCGCCAATAGCTCGGTCAGGTATTCGAGCCGCTCTTCAATTTCAAGCGCTTCCAGCAAGCGCTGGTGCTCTTCTATTTGTAAGTCGAGATTGGAGGCGATAAAATCCGCAAGACGGCCGGGGTGGTCGATATTGACGACCATAATCTGCAACTCGTCGGGCAGATGCGGTAACATCTTGACCATTGCCTGAAACTGCTGGTGTACCGAGCGGGACATCGCCTGCACCGCCATTGCATCGGCCTCGCCATGGTCTTCGAGCGGTTTGAGCACCGCCCGCAGATGGGGTTTGGCCTGCACGACTTTGCCCATCTTCGCCCGGCTCACCCCCTGCACGATCAGCCGCACCGACCCGTCGGGCAATCGCCACACCTTGTGGATCTTGGCGATCGCCCCGACGCCGTACATTTTCTTCGGCCCCGGCTCCTCGTCTTCGGGATCTTTCTGCGCGAAAATCCCGACCAGGTTATCATCCGCCTCGGCGGCCTCGATCACCGCGATCGATTGCGGCCTCGATGCAGTCAACTGCTGCGGCATAAAGGGGTAAACGACGCTATTGCGCAACGGAAAAACGCCCAACTGGGCGGGTATATCCAGATGCTGTTCTAAGCTTTCGCTCAAATCTCACTCTCCCATGCCTCGGCCTTGCGATAGACCGCCGTATCTTCGCCTGCGACGGCCTTCTATACCTAATTATAGTGTGTTTAATCTTAGAAGTTGATACGGAAAGTGTCAAGAGTGCAAACGGTCGACAGTTAATGTATCCGGCTTACTCCAGACGATCGCAAACATCCGCGCGTTCGAGATGAACCCCATGCGTTTATTGGCTTATAACGAGGCCGAATCCGTCTCCAGTTGAATAGAGGCCTCCAGTTCGGCTTCTATATCTTCACCGCGAAAATAGCCCGTCAACGGCTGAGCAGCACCCGCCTCACCGCCCGCCGCCACCGCAACATGCGCATCGGCCACCGCTAACCCAAGGCTCGGGTCCCAACCCCGCCAACCCGCCCCGGGTAAATACACCTCTGCCCAGGCGTGCATATAGCGCTGTTGCTGATTTTGCTCGCCGGCTTGATAACCACTGACAAAGCGCGCTGCCAACCCCAAGGTGCGACAGATCGCGATAAAAAGCACCGCCAGATCACGGCAAGCTCCACGACCGCGCGCAAGCGTTTCTGCCGCCGCCATAGGCCGCCCCTCTAAACGCACTTCGGCCTTGAACGATTGATATATATATCCGTTTAAAACGCGCAAAAATGGCAAGACCTCTCCTGCAGCCTGCCGCGACAATTCCTGCCCCAGTGCAGTCACCGAATGCTCCGGATCACCCATCTGCCTATAGGGCGCCAATACCACGGCTTCCGACTCCGCGTATGTTGCGGGCAAGGAAGAGAAATCCGACTGCAGCAGGAATTCGAATGGATTGGCACGCAAGGTCTCGACCTTGGCGCGCGTTACGACGCAAAACTCGCTATGCGCACCGGCGAACCAGGCGCGGGCCATTGCATTGCCCTCCGCGTCGAGATTGTGCGCCACGCCAACCGGGTCGGGGCTTATGTCGAGGCGAAAATCGACTAGCCGCTGGCTCCCGTCGCAACGAGGGCGCAGACGGATCTCGTGGGGGTCGAGATGTACGGGACGATTGTATCGGTAACGCGTTCGATGAACGATCTGAAAAAGCATAGTGCCTTAGGGCTGGGATGTTTTGAAAACGACATTTTTTTCGCTGAGCTTATTCAATACGTCGCCCATCCAATCGGCCGGGGCCCTGATCAGCGACTCCTCCATATTGCGTTGCCACCACTCGGCCATCTCCGCCGTTTCGCTCTGCTCGTAGCGGTGCT
>DQLG01000233.1 GCA_015660315.1 Candidatus Latescibacterota bacterium | reverse complement strand
TTGCGAAGACCGTTGCGGTTAAAGGTATCCGTGTTGACGATGATCGTGCCACCCGAATCGAGGTCCGGCAAATTCGCCTTGAGCGCCGCGGGATTCATCGCGACCAAAACCTGCGGCGAGTCGCCCGCTGTATAGAGCTCGGTAGAAGAAAAATTAACCTGATAGCCGCTTAACCCTGGAATGGTCCCGGCGGGAGCGCGGATCTCGGCTGGGATATCCGGAAAAGTGCTGACATCATTACCCAGTATGGCGGAGGTATTGGTGAATTGGTCACCGGTCAATTGCATTCCATCACCGGAGTCACCGGAAAAAACGATTACGACGGACTGGCGTTCTTCTTGTAGGGGCTCTTGCTTGTCAGCAGGCGCCGATGAGGCCACTGTTTCGGCCATTGCGCTCGATCCTCCTGAAATTGAAGGGAATGGAGATCTCCGGTCCACAGCGCATGCTCAGGCACCTTCTTTAGTGTGGGCAATGCGGTCGGGATCGGGGGGTAAGTTGTAGATGTCATGCGGAAATTGGTCCGTGAGGAAACGGATAATCTCGTGCTGGGGTAGATTACCCTCAATGTGCCCATGCTCGTCGACTATCGGCACATTGCGATAATGGCCGGCGTTCATCAGTTCTAGCGCTTCGCCAATCGACTGCTGGGCGGTAAGGCTTTGCGGGTTGTGGGTCATAAACCCCTCGACTACCGAACTCCAGGTCGAGGATTCATTGGCGACCTTAGTCAGCGCATCTCGTTCAGTGAATATCCCCACCAAGCGGCCATCGGCCTCGACGAGCACGGCACTGACCCTGGCCCCGCGCATTTTCTTTAGTACATCGCTGATAATGGTATCAGGCGCGCAAGAGGCGTAACCATCTAAATCAAGTCTATTTATGGCCAATTCTTGCAGGTTTTTTACGATACTCATGCGAAAATCACCCCCACTATGGGATATAAGGGGAACACGGTTTATACCACTTATAGATGCCTACGAAACTATACAGAAAAATAGACAGGAGTCATACATACCGCAAGGTCATGCAAACCGCCAGGATCAAGATACACCCCCCTGGCAATCGCTAAATTAGGGATGTAATTCTACAACCTTATCGGCGGCCGCCAAAATCAATGGGTGCCTTTCCGCGACGACTATCGTTGCCCCTTTTTCGAGCAAGAGCTGCAACGCCATAACCATCTGCTGAACATCTTGAGGATGGTCTCCGCCAGCCGGTTCATCAATCAGCAACCAACTTCGATGAGATTTGCGTGTCGACTCCAAGGCCAACCCCAACCGCAGCCATTCACCGCGCTCGAGTTTTCGCACATTCTGCCCCAGTGACAAATAACCCAACCCACATAGATCTGCGGCCTCAAGGCTGGCTTTGATCTTCGCGTCTCTGGCGAAATGACGCAATCCCCGCTCCACAGTCATCGCCAGAACATCCACTATACTAATCCCCCGCAATGTGATTTCGCGAATTTCACTGCGAAACCGTAAACCTTCACACACTTCACACTTGAGGGAAATATCCTCAAGAAATTCCAGGTCGAAATGCCTTTGCCCAAGCCCTTCACAACTCGGACACCTTCCGCCCGGTTTATCCAACATAAAAGCGGCACGCCCCCACCCTTGGGCCTTGGCCACGGCAGATGCGGCATATAAACCCGCGATGCGTTCGAAAACTCCCATTTCCGCCAACAAAGTATCTCGCCCAACGCGATCGCCCAATGTGACCACCCGGTTATTCCGTCCAACACCACTCACCGCGTAGCCCGTCGCCTTGCCCTTTAAGGCGGAAGGTAAAAGATCGCGCAATATACGCGTTTTACCGCAACCAGACGGACCGTGTAAGCAAGTAAGGGCGCCTTGCGGCAACTCTATACTCAATTCACCCAATGGCCCCATTCCAACAATGGTTAGGAATTCGTAATTTCCAACCTTGGCTGATCGTCGTGTCACCTTGGGCACCGCTGGTGCCGATGTGACCAACATTGCCCTGCCATCGCTAAAATCCCAGACCTGGTCTGCATCGGCGACGAGATCATGATGGTGGTCAAGGATCAAGACCGTATTTCCCAATTGCACCAGATGGCGCAAGCGCCCCACAACAGCAGGTAGTAAATCCGTCCCGACTTGCCCCCCAATTCCCTCAAAAATATAGAGTATGCCCATTAGACCACTAGTCAAACAGGCCGCCAATTGCAATCGCAACCACTCCCCACCCGACAAGGTTTCTACCCGACGATTCAAAGCCAAATGATCTAGTTGTAAATTGCCGACCTCTAACAATATCGCGTTGATCTTAGCCCGCAAATTACTCTCTGGGACATTTCCATCTAGTAATATTTGCACATCCGCAATTTTCCCCTCCGCCAAATCGGTAAACGAGCGGCCAAACATATACATATTCTGCATATTAGCATCGCCTGAGGCATAGTTATTTGCAATCAGTTCTTCATACTGACGCCCGCAATCGCCACAGGTTGGCTGTTGGTTGAAATCCAGCGTTGCCCCAGATCCAACTTCTAATACCGTCGTTTGCCCTGAAGATATCGATCGACTCAACCGCACGGCTTCTAGGAAACGCACGTTCGAATCTGGCGTTGGCACTAGTCGGTCGATCACTACATATGCATCGTCGTCTGCTTTTGGAAGGGCGGGAACTTCCCCATCCAAGCGAATTACCTCTCCCGCAATCATCACACGTAGAAATCCACCAAGGGCCAATTCACGGCAAAAGCCCCCCCAGTCGATTCCCTCTCGCACTTGCAGAGGCGCCATAATCAGACATCTCTTACCTGGATGCAATTTGACCAGTTCGGTTTCAACTTCAGCCGCCTCGTATCCACGACAGACCCCGCCACAGTCAGCACAGTGCATCTGACCGTTTTCCATGACAAGTTGTATCAACATCCCATCTAGTTGCAGATAGTCACCGACAGATCGCCCTCTGCGCTTGCTGCCCAAATAGATAGCAGGAGGCAAACCAGTAATTTCATCCAAATCGACCTTGCCAACACCGCCGATGCCTTCTCGTTCAACTGGAGAAAGCGCCTGCATATAACGACGCCTGCTTTCTGCGTAAAGCACATCCATAGCCATCGCCAGTCGCCCATTGCTACTGCGGCCAGTGAAACACAAGACCTTGCCCAGCGCTAATTCCAAATCGATATCCCGAAGGCCACCTGCTCTGGCCCCGCTTATTTTGATTCTTTCTTCCATAAACCCGTTAATCGGCTGCCTTTATAGAATCAATTTTACCCCTCAGTCGCTGGTCTCCAGGATTCCTCGCCAGCAATAACTCCCAATGAGTTTCCGCCTCCATTTCTCTCCCCATTTGCGCAAACGATACAGCGAGTTGAAAACGGGCTTTGTCGTTGTCTGGATCGAGTTCTAGCACTTTGGCAAAGTCATGCTGTGCAGCTTGTTCGTCTCCTTTTCGTCGATGAACTAAACCGAGATTATAATGCGCGCGCACATAGAGCGAATCGCTACCAAGCGCTAGCTTGAAATAATTAATAGCTTCCTCCCAGCCGCCCAAACGGTAATAACTAAGGCCTATGTTGTTATAAATCTGGCATTGCGGACCATTCCGTTTAATTGCACGCTTGAAGACCAAAATTGCCGCTTCATAATCTGCGCCCTTAAATAACTCCAAACCCCGCCGCACCCCAGGATCAACCACCACCGAGGCCGCTCCGACCGCCTCCCTTTGGCGGGCGAGTACACCAGCCAATCCTGATCGAGCAGGCATGAAATTTGGATCAATACGCAAGGCTTGGCGAAAGAGCTTTTCGGCTCGGAGCGAATTGCCTTGCCGTTGATAAAGGGTGGCAAAATTATAATAATCGACTCTCTTAAGGGTTAATTGTCTCGCACCCGCATCGCGATAATTGACCGGAATAGCCAACAGGGCCACGAGTAAAGCCGATTTAACAGCCGCCGTATAGTTCTTTTGCACTAA
>DQLG01000859.1 GCA_015660315.1 Candidatus Latescibacterota bacterium | reverse complement strand
GCTGTGAGTCCGCTTCAGCCGCAGCCATCCTTACGGCACTAAAAACCAACGACATCGCCGCGGCCCGTATTGGCACCGTGCACGAGCCCTCCTTTGGCCTGCAACTCAATCGCAACGGGCACCTCTCCCCTCTACCCACTTTCGCCACAGACGAAATAACCCGCCTATTTACCTGACACTCCACAGCACTAGGCTCACTTCCCACAAGTTTGCACCACCACCTTGCAATAGCTACATTTGCCCTTTTCACGCAGTAAAAGGACCCAACACCCTATGCCCTTTCAAATCCACTGTGACTTTCGCCATACCACCCATGTCGTGCATGGCGCCAACTCCATCACCCGCTTGCCACAGTTTTTTTCCGACAAGGCCAAAGTCCTGATCGTCACTGACAAGGGATTGGTTCAGGCTGGCATAGCGGAAAAAATTGTCGCCGTGCTCAATGATAATAATATCCCGCACGCTCTCTACGACGGCGCATTGCCCAACCCACCGGCTGCTTGCGTGCACGCCGGGCAACGCCTCTACGCCAAAGCAAAGTGTAACGCCCTTCTCGCCCTAGGCGGCGGTTCACCAATGGACGTGGCCAAAATGATCGGCGTAGTCGCCAATAATGGCGGCCGTATCAACGAGTATTTGGGCAGCGGCAACGTCAAAAACGACATCCCCCCCCTCGTCTGTATTCCGACGACCTACGGCACCGGCAGCGAGGTCACCCCCTTTGCCGTGCTGACGAATCCCAAAACGCAGAATAAAGATCCGGTCATCAGCAGCAAAATCACCCCGCAAGCCGGCATCCTCGACCCCGAGCTCTCCGTTGGCTTACCCGCCGGACTCGGTGCCTCGACCGGCATGGACGCCCTAACCCACGCCATCGAATCTTATACCAATTTATTGGCCGGCCCCATCACCGATGGTCTAGCCCTGCAAGCCATCCAACTTATCGGTGAAAACCTGCGCCTGGCAGTTGCCAACGACTACGAGCTTGCCGCAACCGAGAATATGCTCGTCGCCAGCATGCTCGCCGGTATGGCCTTCACACAGACCCGCCTCGGCAATGTGCACGCGATGTCGCATCCTGTTGGCGCGCAATTCGGCGTCCACCACGGGCTGGCCAACGCCATCTTATTGCCCTATGTAATGGAGTTCAATTTGAACGCCCGCCTCGATAAGTTCGCCAATGTCGCCAATGCCCTGGGCGCCAACACCGACGGTCTCGACGAACGAGAAGCCGCGCAACTCGCCGTCGACAGTGTCTGTGAGCTCAACCAGGATCTCGCCATACCCACCAAGCTCGGCGAGGTCGGCGTCAAGAAAAGCGGTATCCGCGCGCTCGCCAAAGCGACGATGCAAAGCGGCAATGTCACGGTAAACCCGCGCAAAACGAGCCAACTCGATATAGAGACGATTTTTAAAAAAGCGATATAGGAGATATCCCATGGCCCCACCCCGCATGCTCCGCGTAAAACAAAAATTCGAAGCACCCACACTCGAAGACATTCCCGCCGCCGTACGCACCGAGGTGCAAAGCCTCGCGCTCGACAGCAAGGTCACCGCGGGTGAATCGGTCGCCATTTCCGTTGGCAGCCGCGGTATCGCCAACATCGCGTTGATCATCAAAAGCTTGGTCGAAGAGTTAAAAGCGCTCGGATTAGAGCCTTTCCTCGTTCCGGCGATGGGCAGCCACGGCGGCGGTGTCGCCGAGGCCCAGCAGGCCATCATTGAAGGGTATGGCGTCACCGAGGAATATACCGGCGCGCCGATCAAGGCCTCGATGGAAACGGTGCAAGTTGGCGAGACCGAAGACGGCGTGCCCGTCTTTTTCGACCAATACGCCTACGACGCCGATCACGTCGCCGTCGTCGGCCGCATCAAACCGCACACCGACTTCGTCGGCGAGATCGAGAGCGGCTTACACAAGATGATGCTCATCGGCCTGGGCAAACACAAAGGCGCCGCCCTCTACCACCAAGCCATCGTGCACTATAGTTTCGACCGTATCATCCGCTCGGTGGGCCAAACGGTCATCGACAAATGCGGCGTCTTGCTGGGTTTGGGTTTGGTCGAAAACCAGTATGATAAGACTGCGCTGATCAAAGGCGTCGGTGCCGAAGAATTCGTCGACCGCGAAAAAGAGCTCCTAGTCTTGGCCAAGAAATGGATGCCGCGCCTGCCCTTCGAAACGGTCGACCTGCTAATCGTCGACGAAATCGGCAAAAATATCTCCGGCGCCGGTATGGATACCAATGTCGTCGGTCGCAAATTCCACGACAACCACGCCGCCGAGAAAGAGTATCCCAAGGTCACCCGTATCCTCGTCCGCGGTCTGACCGAAGAGACACACGGCAACGCCTCGGGTATCGGCACCGCCGAATACGCGCACAAACGCGCCATCGAGGAGATGGACCGCGAGATTACCTATATCAACTGCATGACCGGTAATCACCCCTCCGGCGCACATATCCCGCTCTACTTCGATACCGACCGGATCTGTATCGACCGGGCGCTGGAAACCGTCGGCCTGGTCGAGGCGGAAAACGCCAGAGTGTTGCGCATCCATAACACCTTGGATTTGGCCGAGGTGCTGGTCTCGGAAGCTTATTTGCCCGAAATTGAAAAACGCGAGGACTTGGAAATTATCGGTGAGGCCGAGGACATGCCTTTCGATGCTAACGACGATTTGCCGCTCACCTTCTAAGCGCTGAGTGGGAACAGGAAGAGCCGGCTCCGTTGGGGGTCGGCTTTTTTGTTGGGACCAGTATTCTATCTAGGCGCTTATAGGACCAACATCTCCGCTTGCGGATTTGCTTCGGGCGCGATATCCGTAAAGGCGATCGACAGGGTAAACGCCGTCTCGTCGTAGGCATCGACCCAGTGCGGGGCGCGACTAGGGCTCCACACCGCATCGCCTGGGCCCAGCTCGCAGGTCAGGATATCCTCGTCCGTTAGTCCTTCCGGCCGGACCATCGCCGGTTGTCCCTGGTCGGCTACTGCATCAGGGCACCAGCGCAGCGGGTCTTGCAAACTGTGGAAGCGCTTGCGCCCATAGAGTTGCACGATCAGTACACTCGATGGGTCCCAGTGATAATTGGTCGAACAGCCCGGGCCGCTCAAAAAGAGAATCGGATAGACCTTCTGCCAACTCACGCCCTTATTTTGCCACAAAGCGACAAGCGGGTTATAGACCTGCGCTATCACATCGGCCAATGCCCCATCACCCTCGCGCAACGGCCCGAGTTCAAAGAGTGACATATGCACCGGAGCGCGAACCGCCGCGCGCAAAGGCAATGCTTTGAATTCCGTTTCCGTTCCCTCTAAGGTCTGCTGCAAACGATCGCCGCGCGTCCCACGCGCTATGCGCGTCTTAGGATGCTCGCGCACTTCTTCCACGACCCGGTCCAACTCGGGCGAGACAAATTGATAGGGGAAAATTTCACCTGCCGTACGATGCGCTACCTTGCCTTGCAATACTTGCTCAAATTGAGCGAATATCTCAACCGATTTCATACTCATCTCCCTTAGAAATATCCATCTCGAGGTCGCTCATTTTCACTCATCCCCTGTAAAAAATTATCCCTACCGGGCCATCGCATCCGATTGCGCCCTCGCTCGCCCCTTTTATAACCTGAAGCCCAATAGTTACTGCTGGTCATCCAAGCCAGCAGTTCGGCCAATAACTTCGCTTTGCTCTGAGCCACCTGCGGATCTGACCACAGATTATACAATTCGTCCGGATCCTGGCCTAAATCGTACAGCTCACCCTCTTCCTGACCGATATAATACACCAGTTTCCAGTCTTTGTTGCGCATCATCACCAGATAATTGTCTTCGGCAAATACAAACTCGCGCCCCTCCATCTCTTCACCGCGCAAATACGGCCCGAGCGAACGCCCCTCGCAATAATCCGGGATCTCCACACCCGCGGCCTCCAAGATCGTCGGCCCAATATCCATCAGCGAAACCAGATCGTCGACCGACCCCGCTGCACCGGGATAGCGCACGATCAAGGGCACGTGCACCACCGGATCGTACATCAGCCATTTATAAGCCAGGTCGTGGTCGCCCAACAACTCGCCGTGATCCGAACAGAAAACCAACAAGCTGTCCTCCAACCAACCGCGCTCTTCCAACGCAGCCATTACCTCGCCCAATTTCTCGTCCACCGTGGTGATATTGGCATAGTAGTGCCTCTTCATCCGCCCGATGTCATCATCCGCCGCC
Organism: Candidatus Latescibacterota bacterium; assembly: GCA_015660315.1. Lineage (GTDB taxonomy): Bacteria > Latescibacterota > UBA2968 > UBA8231 > UBA8231. Next base: position 1,671 of record DQLG01000859.1, on the reverse strand, counting down.
CTTGTCACATCGATTCGCGCCTCATTGTTTACCTCCGCCTGAAACTGCTGTCTGGCCCGGTGCTGCGGCGGCTTGTCATCCAGCTCACCATCGCGCCGCACCCGCTCCGGCATTTGCTTGCCGCTGTAGAGATCCAGGTGCCGCTGCAGTGGGTCCCAAGGTTCGTGCGGTCCGGTAAAACCGACCTGCATGAAAATCGGTTTATCCCCCTGATGGTTGCGGATCCACGCGCAGGCCGCATCGCCGATAAAGACATCGCTGTGAAAGCGCTCCTCCAGATGCCATGGCACACCCTGGTACTTGTCGAGCCAATCGGGATCGCTACGCTGGCGGTCGTTGGGCCGCTTCTGCCCGTGGTGCGTAAGAAAACGACCCCAATCGTCATCGGCCCCGCCATTGTCGAGCGTCTTATTCGTCGGATTTTCGACGATCACCCGCTCGTGGAAACCGCCGGCGATATCGCGCGGGCTAAAATGCATTTTGCCGATATTGGCGCAAAAATAGCCGGCGGCGTTGAGATCCTGCACCCAATTGCGATGCTTGCCCCAGTTGTTAAAACTATAAACCCCGGTCGTATGTGGGTACATCCCCGTAAAGATCGCCGCACGCGAAGCGATACAGGTCGCCCCCGGGCAATAGGCCTGGCGGAAGGAAACCCCCTCTTCTGCCAATCGGTCGATATTCGGCGTGACCATATAGTCACACCCCCAGGCGCCGATGGTGTCGAAGCGCTGCTGGTCCGTCATAATCAGAATGATATGGGGTCTATTCTGCGGCATATGCATTTCCCTTGGGAGATTAGATTCGAGCATAGTCTAGCGATTTTTCCACTTGCACGCACCTCTTTCCTCTCCAACAATCCAACCCTATTGCCACGCATTCCCATTGGCCATACTTTCAAAAACGACCATTTGATCTAACAGAACCACCAAAGCTCGCTGAGGTCCGGTCGCGGGGTGAGACGCAGGGCGTTTTTCGGGGTGGTGGTGCGGTAAGAAGGCCGGGCCGGGTTGGGTCGGGTTGGGTCGGGGAAAGTAGTCGCGGCTGCGATCCGAGGAGCGACGGCCCAAGGGCCTACGCACTGCGCGACCGGACCGTCCGCACCCACTTATAATGCCTTACTTAAAACGCGACAACCGCAATACCAAGACCCATAAACCCTGGGATACCAATAATATGCCCGACTCCGCAGAATACATCGGCATGCCCCGCGACGAAATCGACACGCCCGTATTATTAGTCGACCTCGCTGGCCTCGAATACAATATCGCCAAACTCGCCGAGCACTTCCGCCAAACCGGTAAAAACCTGCGCCCCCACACCAAGTCGCACAAAACCCCGGCCATCGCCCAATTACAACTCGCCGCCGGTGCACAGGGTATCACCTGCGCCAAGGTCGGCGAAGCAGAAGCTATGGCCGACGCCGGCATCCAGGATATCCTCATCGCCAACGAGGTCATCGGCCGCCGCAAGATCGAACGCCTGATGGCATTGGCTGCCCGCTGCGATATCATGGTAGCCGTCGACCACCCGCAAAACCTCGCAGACTTAGACGAGGCCGCTAAAACCTACAAGGTCCGCCCGCGCGTGCTCGTCGAAGTCAATATCGGCCACAATCGCTGCGGCGTTCCACCCGCGGCCGTCGTTGAATTAGCCCGCAAAGCCGGCAAG
>DQLG01000627.1 GCA_015660315.1 Candidatus Latescibacterota bacterium | reverse complement strand
GATATTGTCGGTAATGTGGGCGCCTACGGTCGTTTGCGCGCCTTTGGGCGGTAGGCTGGCCGATCGTTTTGGGCGGCGTTGGCCGACGGTGGGAGGGCTGTCTATTTTTCTGTTGGGGCTTTGGGTGGTGTCGGGGATCGGTGCTGAAATTGCGTTGCCTGTTCTCGTTGGCGGGTTGAGTTTGGCCGGCGTGGGATTGGGTTTATCTTCGGCCGGCATGCAGACGGCAGCGGTCGAATCCGTGCCGAGCCGGGAAGCGGGGGTGGCGGCCGGGATCTTTTCGACTAGTCGTTATATCGGCAGCATCACCGGGTCTAGCGTTTTACCCCTGCTTTATGGCGCCGGCATTGGTATCGACGGATTTGATCGCGTGTTATTTATGGTCTTGGTCGCAGCGTTTGTTGCGGTGCTGGCGAGCTTACTCATCGAAGATCGCCCTCGGACAGACTAGATTTGGAGGCGTAAGATGCAAATTGTATGGGAACTGGACAATCTACAGGCGTTGGCTGATTATCGGCTTGATGTGAGTGGCCAGCCGACTGTAATCGATGGGCCCTATGGTAAAGCCATCGAATTCGATGGGGTGCAAGACGCGTTGTTTATTGGAGCCAATCCAGTAGCGGGTTGGCAGGCGTTGACCGTTGAAGTGGTGTTTAGACCAGATGCTGGCGGATTGCCCGAGCAGCGCTTCTTTCATTTGGGTGAAGTCAGCGGCGATCGCGTGCTTTTCGAGACGAGACTAACCGAGGATAATCATTGGTATCTCGATACGTTTATCAGTTCGGGAGAATCGAACCGCCCTTTATTAAATGAAAGCCATTTGCATCCCGTGGGGCAGTGGTATCATCTGGCGATGACCTGTGACGGACGGGAAGAAGTCAACTATGTCAATGGCGTGAAAGAGGCGAATGGGCTGATTGATTTTGCTCCATTAACAGAGGGTGAAACGTCGATTGCGGTGCGGTTGAACCGAGTCTGTTGGTTTAAAGGGGCGATTGGCCGGATCCGATATACGGATAGAGTCCTGTCTCCAGATGAATTTATGCGCTAGTTAGAGATGGCTTAATCTGATCTTGTTTGTTGCATAAATAATTGTAATCAGGTATCTTACTTAATAGTGTAGGTCCCCTGAGTTTCAGGCTACGCTATGTTGTTTCCAACCTACCGATGGTTTCTGCGCTTTTCTCGGCGTCCCCAATCCTGTTTTGAGTGTATCCCCGAGAGCATGCCGCTGTATATCTCGGATTATCAAGGCAGGAGTTTATGTCTTCTACTCAATTTGAAGCCCTTGAGCTAAGCGAGCCCTTGTTGCGCGCGCTAGCCAAAGAAGGGTATGAACAGCCGACGCCGATTCAGGAACAGGCTATTCCCCAGGTACTGGCCGGCAAAGATTTGCTGGCCACCGCTCAGACGGGCACCGGCAAGACGGCGGCTTTTTCGTTGCCGATGCTGCAAGTGCTCAACGGTGAGAAGGGCCGCGGTCAGATTCGCGCGCTAATCTTGACGCCGACGCGCGAACTTGCATTGCAGATCGACGAGAGTTTCCGCAACTATGGCCACTACTTGTCGCTGATGAGCACGGTGGTCCTCGGCGGTGTGCCGGTCGGCGCGCAAGTACGCGCGCTGCGTAAAAAACCCGATATCCTGGTGGCGACGCCGGGCCGTCTGCTCGATCTGATGAACCAGCGCCATGTAAAATTGGATCAGGTCGAAATACTAGTGCTCGACGAGGCCGATCGAATGCTGGACATGGGTTTCGTGCGCGATGTGCGAAAGATCGTCGCGGCTCTGCCAAAGAAAAGGCAGACGCTGCTCTTTTCGGCGACCCTGTCGAAAGAGATTGCCTCGTTGGCCGCTGATATGTTGCACGAGCCGGTTAAGGCCGAGGTGACGGTCTCGGCGTCGGTCTCCGAACGCATCAAGCAACAAGTACTCTTTGTCGAACAGGGCGGTAAGCGCGAACTCTTGGCGCAGATTCTTAAAGGCAAAGACGTGGGCCGCGTATTGGTCTTTACTAGGACCAAGCGCCGGGCCAATCGGGTGATGAAACAATTGACCAGTCAGGGTATCGCTGCCGACGCGATTCACGCCGACAAGAACCAAGGAGCCCGTCAGCGGGCTTTGGCGGCCTTTGATCGTGGGCGGGTCAAGGTTCTAGTCGCTACCGACATTGTCGCCCGGGGTATCGACGTAGAGGGGATTTCTCACGTCATAAACTACGATTTGCCCAATGACAAAGAAAGTTATGTGCATCGGATCGGCCGCACGGCCCGCGCTGGTAACGAAGGCATCGCGCTGTCGTTTTGTTCGGCGGAGGAAGTGACGATTCTGCGGAGTATTGAGCGGCTCACAGGGTTACCCTTGGCCGTGGTCGAGGACCACGCGTTCCATTCGCGTGGCGCTGAGGCGGAATACCAAAAAGACAGCGGATCCAACAACAAACAGGGCGTGGCCAAGGAGCGGCGCGAGGGCGGCAAGCCTGCGAATTCGGCGCAGCGCCGGCGCAGCGCCGGTGCCAATGGTAGGGCTAATGGCAATGGCAATGGCACTACCGGGTCTAATGGCAATAGCATTAGCCGGAACGACGATAACGTCCATGTCGATGACAATATCGGCAATCGACGAGGTGGGACCCAGGGCACCTCGACGCTCGGTCCGCGTGCAAAAAATCAGCATGATAATAATGGCTCGACGCTCGGCCCGGCCGCCAATGGGCGGCGCGGCGGTAAGGGCAATACGCAAAATCGAAAACCGATACAGGGCAATACGGGCCAAGGCGGCAACGGAAATTCAAAACGCGAGTTTGGTCGGCGGACCCGCTCGGCACCGACGGCACGTTAGTAAGTCCATAGAACGAGTATGACCTGAAGATGCAGGGGCCCGAAGCCTCTGCATCTTTTTTTGTTCTGGTCGGCAACCGGCCATTGGAGTGTCGTTAGGTGATGCGTTATATTTGCACCCGCCGGAAGCGCGAAATGCAGGTCAAACTCAAGAGAAGGGTCTCATAAAGGATATGGCAGACTTAACGGGCAAAGTGGCGATTGTCGTTGGCGCGAGTAGCGGCATGGGAGAAGCGACGGCTAGAACCTATGTGGCGGCGGGGGCCAAGGTCGTGCTGGCTGCTCGCGGTGCTGATAAATTGGCAGCGCTGGCTGAGGAGTTGGGCGAAAATGCCTTGGCGTGCGCGACCGACGCGCGCGATGCAGAGGCGGCTAGGGCGCTGGTCGAACAAACGATGGCGGTCTTTGGCCGGGTTGACATCCTGGCCTATGTGACGGGGACCAATATCCCGGACCGGGCTTTGCGGGTATTGACGGAAGAAACCTGGGAAATGATGCTCGGCACCAATCTGACGGGCGCGTTTCATTGCACCAAGGCCGCGTTGCCGGTGATGCGCGAGCAAAGCGCGGGGCTGATCATTTATGTATCGAGCGGTTGTGTGCAGAAGCCGGATGCCTCGGGGGTGTCCTATCAGGCGACGAAACACGGGATGGTCGGTCTGGCGCATGGTACTTTCCAGGAGGAAAAAGAAAACGGCGTGCGCACTTGCGTGATATTCCCGGGGCTGACCGATACGCCTCTAGTGCTCAAGCGCCCGGTGCCCACCCCGCCGGAAGTCGTGGCCCAGGCGCTGATGCCGCAGGATGTGGCCGACGCCTGCCTCTTTGTCGCGGCGCTACCCGCTCGGGCTTATGTGCCGGAGTTGGTGTTGTTGCCGGCGGGTCTTTCTTGAGGGAGTGTGTATAGAAGGTAACCTGGTGATTTGCATTTTGGGCGGGATAAAATTTGCAGGGTAAACGCTAAAATGGAGAACAAACGATGAGCGATAGCTATCGAGTGCAAAATTGCTTCGGCCAACCGGCCGAAAATCACGGTCACCCCGGCAGTATTTCGCGGGTGATTCTGGGGCCTGGGGCACGGCGGGAGGATCGGCCGGCCGCGGTGAATAGCGAGCGTCTGGTCATCCACACCAACGAATACGAGCCCGGCGGGATTTCGGGCGACGGCCATGCCCATTCCGACCAGGAGCAGGCTTTTTACATATTAGAAGGCGATATAGAGGTCGAAGTGGGAGATGTAACCTATCAACTCGGGGCAGGTGACTGCGTACTCTTACCACGTGATGTCTTTCACAAACACCGCAATATTGGCGACAAGCCACTCAAGTTTCTCTTTATCAGCGCGATGCTGGGCGAGGGGACTCCGCCGGGTGGCTGAGGCTTGATTGATCCTATAACAACTTATCAATAGCACATAACGGCGAGGATAAAGAATGGCACGAGAAATAAAAGACCTCTTGGATGAAGAGATCGCGCAATATGCAACGGCCAACCCGCGTTCGCGCGAGATGTTTGCTCGTGCGCAGGAATCGCTGCCGGGCGGAAATACGCGCACAGGCGTTCATATCGATCCTTTTCCGGTTTATGCCGACTATGGTGAGGGCGCCTATTTACATGACCTCGACGGCCACCGGCTGCTCGATTTCGTCAACAATAATACGGCTTTGCCTTTGGGCCACGCGCATCCCGAGATCGTCGCGGCGTTGCAGGCACAAGTAGCCCGTGGCACGAGTTTTTCCCGACCGCTGGTGCTCGAAGTGGAAATGGCGGAATTGTTGAAGGAGCGGATGCCGTCGTTGGAAAAAGTGCGTTTCTGCTCGTCGGGGACCGAAGCGGTGCTCAATACTTTGCGGGTGGCTCGGGCGTTTACCGGCCGCAGCAAGATTGCAAAATTCGAAGGCGCTTACCACGGGATCGACGATACGGCGTTGGTTAGTTATCTGCCGCCGTTGGGGCCGGAACTGGGCTCGGATCGCCAGCCACAGGGCGTGGCGTCGACGGCCGGTTTAATGGCCCATACTTTAGCGGAAACTGTGGTTTTGCCCTTTAACGATATTGATGCGTGTAGCGAGATAGTAGAGGCGCACGGGGCCCAACTGGCGGCGGTGATTATCGACCCATTGTCGACGGCGGTCGGTCTGACCCTGCCGGAGGACAATTTTCTGGGCAAGCTCAGGGAGTTGACCGATCGAGTTGGAGCCTTGCTGATTTTTGACGAGATCGTCAGTTTCCGATTCGGGGCGGGCGGGACCCATACGGCCTATGGGGTGCGGCCCGACCTAATTTGTTTTGGCAAGGTGATTTCCGGCGGCACGCCCGGCGCGGTTTTCGGTGGTCGCGCCGATGCGATGGACCTTTACGATCCGGCGAGCGGGGCCAGGATACAGCAGTCGGGGACTTTTAACGCCAACCCGATCGCGATGGTCGCCGGCTATAAAACCTTGCAAATACTGACGGCGGAGGCTTGTGCGCAGATGGGGCGCTTGGCGGAGAAGGTAGCCGAGGGTTTGCGGGCAGCTTTTTCTGAGGCGGGCATTGCGGTCCAGGTCGTGGTCGCCGGATCGATGTTTCGGATATTCTTCTTGGATCGGGCGCCGCGCAATTTCCGCGAGGCGGCGAACGATGATGGGCAATTGCAGCGCTGGTTATTTTTTGCGCTGCTCAACCGGGGGATTTATACACGGGTGGGCGGCAATGTATCACTGGTGACGGAAGAAGGGCATGTGGATAAGTTGGTGCAAGAGGTGCGGGAGGTGTTGCAGGCGGTGTGATTGGGTGATTCGCGATTATATGCGGGATCATAAGGATGAGGCGCAGAACTACGCTGAGCTCAAAGAAAGACGCGCGAAAACCACTACAGGGGGAATGGCCGAATATCTCGAGGGCAAAACTTTATAAGGGCGGTTCTACAAGTGGCGTCTGATGAAGGCTATGGCAGGTGAGCAAGGATAATTTGGTTGCGGTAAAACTGACTCGCCTATTGTAGGTGGCGGGGTGTAACGAAACCTAATAGTGGAAAGAAGCTATACATGAAATATGGTTTGTCGGTCGTGTTATGTGCGTTCGTTATGGCAGAGTGCGCGAGCGCCCAGGAAATAGTCGAATCGCAGGAACACGATTTTCGTGTCGAAACCTTCGCCGAGGGTTTTGGCGTGCCGTGGGGGATGGCCTTTTTGCCAGATGGACGGTTGCTGGTTACCGAGCGCGAAGGGGCATTGCGCGTCGTTGGCAAGGACGGCAGGGTGTCGGCGCCGATCAAAGGGGTGCCCGAGGTGCGGGCGGAGGGACAAGGGGGGTTGATGGACGTAGCCCTGCATCCGCAATATGCGCAGAATGGCTGGATTTACTTGATTTTTTCCGACCCGTTGCGGGGGCCGATCGGCGGCACCTTGGGCTATACTGCGATCGCGCGCGGCAAGTTGCGCGGCAAGCGTTTGGTATCGGATGAAGTGATTTATCGCGTGCCTGAACGGTTTTATTCGCCGCACTCGCACCACTATGGGGCGCGCATCGCCTTCGACTGGCAAGGCTATTTGTATTTTGCGATCGGTGACCGCGGCCAACGGTCCCTAGCCCAGCATGTGGAATTGCCTAATGGTAAAGTGCATCGCTTGCACGACGATGGTCGTGTGCCGGAGGACAATCCTTTCGTCGGGCAAAAGGACGCGATCGAGTCGATCTGGTCCTATGGCCACCGCAACCCGCAGGGCTTGGCATTGCACCCGGGCACCGGGCAGTTGTGGGCGGCCGAACACGGGCCGAAGGGCGGCGACGAGCTGAACCATGTGCGCAAGGGGCTCAATTATGGTTGGCCGGTGATTACCTATGGCATCAACTACGACGGTACACCGATTACCGATAAGACCGAGGCTGAGGGCATGGAGCAGCCGCAGACCTATTGGCTGCCGTCGATTGCGGTATGCGGTATCGACTTTTATACGGGAGAAGGTTTCGGCAAGTGGCAGAATGACTTGTTGGTAACCTCGCTGAAGTTCAATCGATTGCACAGAGTGCGGATGGAGGGGGTCGAGGTGGCACACGAGGAAATTGTTTACGAGGGGGAATCGCGGGTGCGCGATGTGCAGACTGGGCCCGACGGCGCGGTCTATTTGGCGGTTGAGGAGCCGGGGCGAATTTTGCGATTGGTGCCGGAGAAATAGGGGTAATATGCTACTTGACACGCAACAACTCGCGGAATATCGAGAACTCGGCTATGTCGTCGTGCCGTGTCCTTTTCCGGCGCAGCTTACGGAGGATTGTCTGCACGCGGTCGAGCAGGTGTCGGTCGATCCGGAGGACAATACCGGCGATACGCGAAAGAACCACTTTCGCTTAGCACCGCAGATTGAGGGCTCCTATTGGAGTGCACTCGACCATTCGTTGCCTTTTCTTAAAATCGAGTTGCACGCGGAGGTCGTCGAGATCGCACGGCAGATCATCGGCGCCGATGATATTTATTATCGCAATGGCGGTATCAACGAACTGGCGCCGGGCCGCGGTTTTTTGTGGCACCGGGATTCGGGTTTTGCCACGCCGGAGTTTATGCACTACTTCTCCGGCGCAGATCGCGCGAGCGGTTGCCTGCGGGTGATTCCGTGCAGCCAGGACGAGGGCCCGGAGGCTTTGGTCGCCGAGGTTGAAAAAAGACGACGGGCGCGCGGTGACGAGGAGCCGGCGACGATGGAAGGGCCAGCGGATGTAGAGTTGGACGGGGAAGTGTCGTTGGAGCTGGGGCCAAATGACTTGCTGGTGCGCAGTTCGCAAATTTTTCACGCGACCTGGAAAAACGACGCGTCGACTGGGCGGCTGATGCACCACTGGCTTTTCCGCGAACCGGAGAGTCCGAACCACCGCTTTCGCTTTGACGATTATCTGACGGACGAATTGCTTGCCGAGTTGACGGATGATCAGCGGCGGGTGCTGTGGTTAGGGCGGGAGTTCGAGTTGGACCCGATCTGGGCTCAGGAACGCGAGCGCGAGTTGGGGCGGGTGCGCTGGTCGACCGTCATTTAGGCACCGCCTAAAAAAACGTCCGGATCGACATCACCCTTTTACATACAGGGCGATTTGTCAGATGCCCTATCCTGCGACATAACCCCCGTCGACCGGAAAGGCGTGCCCGGTAACAAAAGAAGCCGCGTCGGAACACAGCCAGACCACCGCTTCGGCCAATTCTTCAGGCCGTCCCATGCGCCCGATGGGCTGGGCAGAGAGATAGAGCTCCTCGCGCTCTGGCAATTCTGCGATGATCTTTTCGACCAATGGGGTGCGGAAGACGCCTGGGCAGACGGCGTTGACGCGGATATTCTGCTGCGCGAATTCGAGCGCGGCGGTCTTGGTCAGGCCGACGACCCCGTGTTTGCTGGCGACATAGGGTGAAGAGCCGACTAAACCCACAAGGCCGGCGATTGATGCGGTATTGACGACGACCCCGCTACCTTGTTTTAACATTTGTTTGAGTTCGTATTTCATGCCCAGCCAGACGCCTTTGAGGTCGACGGCGATAACGCGATCCCAATCTTCTTCTTCGTAGTCGATCACCGAGGTCCCAACCTTGCCGGGGATACCCGCGTTGTTGAAGGCGCAGTCGAGGCGGCCGTAGCGCTCGACGGTCGTTTGCACCATGGCCTCGACCTGGGTAGCGACGGTCACGTCCATCGCGAAGGCACTGGCTTCGCCGCCGGTTTCGGCGACCATTGTTACGGTCTCATGCGCGCTTTCGAGGTTCAAATCGGCTACCAAGACTTTGGCACCTTCGCGGGCCAGGGCTTGCACGGTAGCGCGTCCGAGACCTGAGCCACCGCCGGTAACCAGGGCGATTTTGTTTTCTACGCGCCCGATCATAGTGTTTGCTCAAGCCCCATAAGCGCCGCATACATTGCCTGTACGGCGGGCAGGGCGATACCGCGTGCTTGCGCGTCGGCGAGCATGGGGGCGACGCAGGCGCTGAACTCGGTGGTTTGGCCTTTTTGGATATCCTGGTAGGCGGAGTGGGTGGTTTGGCTGTTGGCCAAGGGCGATTGCATGACCTGCTCGACGGCGGATTCGAAAGTGCCTTGGGTCCAGGAGGCGACAAGATAGGGGCCGATGTCGAGCAGCGGAATATTGCGGGCTTGCGCCAGGGCGCCCAATTCGCGCACCATGCCGAGATAACCTGCTGCGATCAGCGGGTCACCGAAGATGTCGGCGTTGGTCTTGCGGGCCAGGGTGGCGTAGAGGCCAATGGGGATCCAGCCGACCATCTTGGTCCAGGTGGCCGAGAGGATCGCGCCGGTGGCTTCGGTATTGAGACCTGCTTCTTTGCAAAGCCCGACGAAATAGTCGACGCGCTCTGATGTTGAGCCGTCGAGCTCGCCGAACTGGGTGATGCCGTCGTAGGTCCAGTTGATCAAGCCGGGTGCAGGGCGTTCGCCGGCGACGATGGCCACGCCGCCGATTACTTTTTCGCGACCGAAGGTCGCGCAGAGCAGTTCGTCCTTGATCGTGCCATTTTGCAGCGAGCTGACGAAGTCCCGAACTTCAATATGGGCAGTACTGGCGAGTACGGATTGCGTGTCCTGGGCTTTGACGACATAGAGTATTACGTCGCAGGTTTTGATCTGGCTCGGGTCGTCAACGGCGTTTATGCGGGCTATGGCTTCTCGTCGTCCGGTGAGCTTGAGGCCATTTTTCTTGATCGTGTCTATATGGGGGCCGGGGCGGCCGACGACGGTTATAGAACATTGTCCTTGGTCTCCGAGCAGAGCGGCGTAGATGCCGCCGAGCCCGCCGGGGCCGACGATGACGACTTCTTTCATTGGGCGTCTTCCTGTGCTTGTTGCATGTGTTGGGCGACTTGGGCCGAAAAACGGACGGCGCTATTGTCCTCGGGGGCGTAGCCGACGACCTTGCGGGCGTTGACGAGGCTCCAGAAGGCGTGGTCGTTGCCGGAAATACCGTAGAAAATTTGGAAGGCCACGCCCTCTTTGTCGCGGATGTCGGTGGTTTCGATGCTTTTTATAATGAGCTGGCTGAGGTCGCGCTGGCTGATATAGGCGCCGAGTGCACGACGCACGCAGGTCAGGTCACCAGGCGCGCAGCGGTCAACATCGGTTTCGCGGGGGCCGCCGATGCGGACTTGGATGTTTTCGAGCGGGCGGCCGTTGACTCTGCCGACGGCGAAGACAAAGCCGAGATGCTCGTAGCTTTCTTTGGCCCATCCGTAATAATTGTCGGAAAGGGCGCGTTCTTCGGGGTCGATCGTGTCGCGTTGCCTGGCGAGGATCAATGGCTCGTAATAATCGGCGGCGTGGTTCGAGCTGGCGACGACGACGCGGCTGACATTTTCTTCTAAGGCCGTCTGATAAATATTGTAGGCCATGGCGACATTGGCCAATTCCGGCGCGAAACCCTGTTTTGGGTTGGGGCTGCCTACAAAGGCCATGTGCACGATGGCGTCGGCGCTTTGGAAGTGGTGGCGGTAGGCGTCGCGATTGTTATCGGTGAGATCGGCGATGTGGATGTCGGGTATTTCATTGCCCTGGCGGTCGGTGTTGCGCACGTCGAGCAGGGTGAGGTCGTATTGTGCGCGCAACGCCGGCAGCACGAGCCCGGCGATCGTGCCGGAGGCGCCGGTGAGCACTACTTTTTTGCGATTGGGCATGGGGTGTTTCCCTTGTTTTTTTAGTGAGTCAGGTCTGCGTCCAGGCCAAGTTCAACAGGTGTTTAGCGATGCTAGAGGTCGCGTGCCTAATATGGAGCAGATCGTCTGTCGCCGCTAACTATTTGCCGCACATAAGGCTGTAATATATAGCACGGCGATTGCCAGAGGCGCCCCTTTTCTTTTTGCGCTTAGTCCTTATTTTTGCTGGTCTCCCCCAGAGTTTCATCGATTGACACCCAACAAAATTATACCACTGAAGGATACCTGATGCACGAGCAACACGTTGCCCAGATTGCCGCCGAACTCGGATTGCGGGCCGAGCAAGTAGTCGCCACGATCGAGCTTATCGACGCCGGTGGAACAGTGCCTTTTATCGCTCGCTACCGCAAGGAGGCCACGGGTCTTCTGGACGAAGTGGCGATCACCGATATACGCGATCGCCTGCAGCAATTGCGCGAGCTGGACGGGCGCCGCGAAACCATTCTAAAATCCTTAGAACAGCAAGAGGTGCTTTCCGATGAGTTGCGCGATAAGGTTATGGCGGCGAAGACCTTGAGTGCGCTTGAAGATATTTATTTACCCTATCGGCCGAAACGGCGGACTCGGGCGACGATCGCCCGCGAGAAGGGGTTGGAGCCATTGGCCGAACTAGTTTTTGTGCAAGCCGACGACAGCGACCCGCTCGCCGTCGCCGAAGCCTATATCGATGCCGAGCGCGATGTGGCGGACGGCGATACGGCCTTGGCCGGTGCGCGCGATATTATCGCCGAGTGGATCAACGAAAACCCGGAAGCTCGTGCCGAGATGCGCGACCTTTACGAAAATTATAGTATTTTGCGCAGCCGGGTGATTGCTGGTAAAGAGCAGGAGGGCAGCAAATATCGCGATTATTTCGAATGGGAGGAGCCCTTGGCCAAGGCACCGTCGCACCGCGTATTGGCGATACGGCGGGGCGAAAAGGAGGGATGTTTGAGCATGCGTGTCATTGGCCCGGAAGATCAATGTTTGGCGGTGCTCGACCGCCTCGCCGTCAAGGCAGAGAACGCCTGCGGCGAACAGGTGCGACAGGCGGCGCACGACGCCTATAAACGCATGCTTTCGCTGTCGATGGAAACCGAGATGCGCGTCGAGAGCAAGGTGCAAGCTGACGAAGAGGCCATTCGCGTATTTTCCGAGAATCTGCGGCAGTTGTTGTTGGCGCCGCCGCTCGGCCAGAAGAGCGTGCTGGCGCTGGATCCGGGTTTTCGCACCGGCTGCAAACTCGTATGTCTCGACGCCCAGGGTAATTTGCTGCACGATGACGTAGTGTATCCGGATCGCCATCAGGCCGAAGCAGAAAAAAAGCTCAAGGCGTTTTGTGCCAAATACGCGATTGAGGCTATTGCTATTGGCAATGGTACTGGCGGCCGTGAGACTGAGACCTTTATACGCGGTATTGGCTTGTCGTCGTCGATACAGATCGTGATGGTTAACGAAAGCGGGGCGTCGGTTTATTCGGCGTCGGAAGTGGCGCGTGCGGAATTCTCCGATTACGATCTGACGGTGCGCGGCTCGGTGTCGATCGGTCGGCGTTTGATGGACCCCTTGGCGGAGTTGGTCAAGATCGACGCCAAGTCGATCGGCGTTGGCCAGTATCAGCACGATGTCGAACAACCTGCGCTCAAACGCAGCCTCGACGACGTGGTGGTTTCCTGCGTTAATAGCGTCGGTGTTGAGGTCAATACCGCCAGCGAGCAATTGCTCTCCTATGTATCTGGCTTGGGGCCGCAATTGGCGCACAATATCGTCGAGCACCGCCGCGCGAACGGTCCGTTTGCCTCGCGTGAAGCGCTGAAGAAGGTCGGCCGGCTCGGTCCGAAGGCCTTCGAGCTGGCGGCGGGTTTCTTGCGCGTTCGCGGCGGTGCGAATCCCTTGGATACCAGCGCGGTCCACCCCGAACGCTACAAGCTGGTTGCATCAATGGCGGGTGACTTGGGTGTTGGTGTTGAGGAGTTGATACAGCGCGAGGATTTGCGCCGCAATCTCGACTTGCCGCGCTATGCTGGTGAAGATGTCGGTCTGCCGACCTTACAGGATATCGTCGAGGAGTTGAGCAAGCCCGGCCGCGACCCACGCGAGGAGTTCAGCGCCTTTTCTTTTGCCGATGGCGTGGAGAAGATGGAGGATCTGCGGGAGGGGATGAAACTGCCGGGCATCGTCACCAATGTCACGGCCTTCGGCGCCTTCGTCGATATCGGGGTGCACCAGGACGGCCTCGTGCATATCAGCCAACTCGCCGACCGCTATGTCAAGGATCCCAACGAAATCGTCAAGGTGCAGGAGCAGATTGAGGTGCGGGTCGTCGAGATCGACCTCGAACGCAAGCGCATCGCACTATCAATGCGCAGTGAAGAGAGCGCGGAGGAAAAGACGGCGCGGGTCGATAGGGCTAAAGAGGGTGGGGAAAATACCGAAAAAAAGCAACGTGCGAAGGCGCGGCCTCAGAAAAAAAAGCCGCAGCAGCGCGCGCAGAAGGTCGCTACACCGTCTAAGCCGGACACGGCTTTTGGCGATGCCTTGCGACAAGCCAGATCGAAGAGGAAGTAGGCGCTGGCAGCCGATTAAAGCGATGAGACGGATGTTGCGGCCTGCTTGAAATCTGAACGCCTCGTTGGTTTGTCGATTCCGCTTGTGGTATCGCGCTGTCTCGGGCAGACGAGACCATGTACTAGTGAATCCGATACGGGTGGTTTATAGTATTCTAAGGTTGATTTATTACTCGGTGATAAACTCTGCCAACATCGAGAGATTCTGTTGTGCCGGCGCGTAGTCCGGATCGATAACCGTCACCCGGTGAAATCGCTACTGGACAATTTGGCTGCGATCTCATAGGAGTCCGTCGCCTGTCGCCATTGTTGCCGAGTATAAAAACTGTGCCCGGTAAATCTGTAGATGGTACCGGTCATTTCTCGGTAGTGTTCCTCCGCTGCCGGGCCCAAAGCCGCATTGCGCTGGAATTCTCTGGCGATGGCTTGCCGTGCCCTTTGCGCGACTGCGGGATCCGAATCGAAGGAGTTGATGGCATATTCGAGGGTGAGCAGTCGATCGTCGTCGGGCAAGGCTGTGCGAGCTGCCGCCAGAGTCGAGTCTACTGGGTCGCCGATACTTAAGATCATATTGCACAGCCGAAAATATATACTGCCGATCGGCAGTATGTCTCCGCCTTGTCGTATGGCTCGTCCAACTTGGGCGATTCCAGCTTTTTTCTCGCCGTCTATCCATAAATAATACCCTGCCCGGTAGAGATAATAATTGTCTAAAACGCGCAATCCGGAATAGCTAAAAAGCATCAACGCGATCATTGACGGGTATATCAAGTGTCTGCCAAATATTCTGGAAGCATAGCACAGACCCCAGGCGATGCACACTGACG
>DQLG01000343.1 GCA_015660315.1 Candidatus Latescibacterota bacterium | reverse complement strand
TCTGAGCCTGCGCAACTTGCGTGCAATGGGGTTGACTTAAGGAGGCTACATGCAAGAGGTATTTGTTCCTTGGGGAGTATGGTACTGCGATACCCCTTTTAAGTTTGAGTTCCCAGAGGAATGGGAGATATCTGTCCACCATATGCAGGGGGGCGAAGATATCGGTGACGAAGGCATTCGCAAGGCGATACGAGAATCGATTGCAGCACCTGCTCTGAGGGAATTTGCCAAGGGCAAATCCTCTGCGGCGATTCTGATCGACGACCTGTCTCGGCCGACTCCGTCGTTTCGCCTCTTGCCCTATGTCATCGAGGAATTGGAAGCAGCCGGCATAGCCCGTGACGACGTGAAAATTATTTGTGCCCTGGCGGCCCACCGGCCGCTGACGCGTGAAGATCTGATCAAAAAGGTCGGGCTGGATATCGTCGAAAATATGCAGGTGCTCAACCACAATGCCTATGAGAATTTGGAATTTCTCGGCTATTCTAGCCGCGGGGTGCCGATATGGGTCAATCGAGATTTGACTTCTTGTGAAGTTCGTATCGCGATGGGGATGAGTACGCCGCGGGGGGGGATGTTCGGTGGTGGGGCCAAATTACTTATCCCTGGAGCCTGTGGGCAACAGACGATAATGCTCAACCACCGGCATATACACGAGGGGTTCCGAGACCACCTGTCCGAAGTGGCGAAGATGGCCGGAGTCGATTATATCGTCAACCCGTTGCTCAATGAGCGTTTGGATATTATGGCCTTGGTGGCAGGGGACACCGACGCCGCTTTCGACTATGGGTGCGATTTAGCGCGTAACCTTTATGCGACTGAAACGCCGGACGCTTTTGATATTGGTATTTTCAATGCCTTCCCCAAGGATACCGAGCTTTGCCAGGCAGGATTGGCGATGACGGCTTTGGGAGGGACTAAGAAAAATCCCTTTAACGAAAATTCTACGACCGTTTTATGCTCGGCCAGCCCGGAGGGTTTGGGTTGGCATTCGGTATTGGGACCAGGAACCGCGCTGCGGGGGAAAGCCAATCCACCAGCACGGCGAACATTGCTTTTTTCCCCCGGAGTCAATAAGTGGGACGCGATTTCATTATTTGGCGAAGGGGTAATATTCTGTAAAACTTGGGCAGAGGTCTTACTTGAATTACAAAAACACCATGGAGTAGGCGCCAAGGTGTCGGTCTTTCCGGCCGGCGCTTTGCAACGGCCGGCCGACGCGGATTATTAACAAGGAGAGAAGATGCCACCTTTAGCTCGTTTTGCATTGGATGGAAAAGTTGTCATAGTCACCGGGGCCGGTCGGGGCCTTGGTCGGACGATGGCTTTGGAGTGTTTCCAATCAGGTGCCAAAGTCGCTGTGGGCAGTCGCACCACGGGCGAATTGGAAACCTTGGCTGCTGAAATAGAAGCGAGTGGAGGGGAGTGTTTTTATCATCCGTTAGATGTCACCGAAGTGGGGTCTATTCAGGCTTTTATGGATGCGGTGATCGCTCACTATGGACGGATAGATGTACTCGTCAACAATGCCGGCTACAACAAAATCGGCAAGATTCTGGATTGCGATGAGGAATTATATGATCTAATCGTCGACGCCAATTTGAAGAATGTATTTTTTTGCAGCCAAATTGCCGCCCGACAGATGATTGCCCAAGGAGATGGCGGTAATATTGTAAATATTTCCTCTCAAGCCGGAGTCGTTGGTGCGCCGGAAAGAGGGCCATATTCTGGGGCAAAAGGTGGGGTTAACAATCTGACCAAGACCATGGCCGCCGAGTGGGCGGAATACAAAATCCGGGTCAACGCTGTGGCTCCGACGGTGACCCGGTCTCCCTTGGCCGAAGCGGCGATGGAGGCAAGTGCCGCTTTTTCTGATGCGGTGAAAACAAAGAATCTATTGCGCGGTGCTTTAGCCGAACCAGAAGAGATGTCAGCTCCAGTCATCTTTCTGGCCTCCGAAGCGGCTTCGATGATTACCGGCCATACGCTCGTCGTCGACGGAGGCTGGACCATAATTTGATCAAAGGCAGTTATACCATCTCAAGCTCCGTGACGCAGCCCAGATGTTTATTGAGCTGGGTTGCGTTCGTCATACCCATCACAATTGGCATGGCCCCCCATAGCACCCATGCTGGAGCGAATCCCGGCCGGGGTCAGTGGTCAGGGCCGACCCGCTACCTTCATGCCGTTAGATAGGCCAAGCGGATCGATGCCGAGCTTGCCTTGCTCAGAGCTGCTGTCTTGCCCTTGTTTGCCGGTGCTAAAACAAAGGGGGGATACCGAGATCGGTGGGATTTATCACAGTAGTGCCCCTTTAGGGGCGATCTAATTTAGTACGATACTTCTGCAAACGGCTTGTGAGCATCAGATCCAACTTAGACCCGGATTGTTCTGTGGCAGGGCCAATGCCCTGTTGGGCAAGGTGGGTCAGTAGTTGTACTAATCTTTGTGCGTCGCGCAGGTCAATATTTTCTGCTGCCAGCTTTTTACCTGGGCTAGAGTTGTGGTAATTGCCCAAGGCGAGGGCGACGGCACCAGTACGGTAGCCCGCTTGCATGAGGGCTGTCGCTTCGCATGCCCCACTGTCCATCAATTTTCGCTGATAGTTGAAGCTTGCATCTGCTGCTCTGAGATCGTCGGCAAGAGCCGTAAGTCCTCCACTGATTTGCGGGTCAAATATCCATATCCGATCGCCGACCCGGACGATGGGGCCGGCGCCTTGTGTTGCACCCGCCTTGACGGAGGAGCATTCGATATTGATATAGAAGGCCCGACGGCGGGTAAACTTGCTTTCTATGGCGGCGAGCATACCGACAAACCCCACTTCTTCAGCCCGAGTCAACAAGAGGCTGGCTCGGGCCGATGAACGCTGTCGGTGCAATTGATCCAGGACGCTAAGACCAACGCTTGCGCCGGCCAAATCGTCGAGGGCTCTACCGCTTAGGCGGTTACCTCGTGAAATAAAGGGGGGGACATCCCACATGGCAAAAGTCCCAGGACCCCCTCTGCAATTGCTCGTTGATTCTATTTCGGGCAGGGGATAACGGGCTCCTTTTATTGGCGTAGTGTCAATTATTTTCCCCCGCCAACCGCGTTGAGTCGCCGGACGATGCAGATCGTAAATCTTAACATCGGATTCTAACGCCTGGGATAGATCGACCCCGCCCAATATCTGAAACAGCGATCGGCCTGGGGCGAGCGTCTCCTGCCATATTAGACCAGGATGGTCTAGGTGGGCGGTCATCACTAGCAGGTCGCCCTGTTTTTGACTACCCCCGTCGTAGAGCAAAAAAAGATTGCCGTGAGGGTCGGAACTCAATTTTATTTTTGGCCTTTTCGCGCAAAAATGTCGCACATGGTCTATGGCAAAATGCTCGTGAAAGGGCGCGGTGGGCACACGGCAAAGAGATCGGGCTATATCGAGAAATGGAGTTGGCATGGTGGGAAAAAGTGAAAGAAACCGTTCGCTGTCAAGTCGCTTTGCTATGTGCGGCTAAGTCGCTTAATTTCAATCGGGTAACTCCTAAAGGAGATCGCGTTGAAAAGATCTTTACCCGTTGCGTATAAAGGCCACTTGGCCGGTCGCAGTCAAGCCATCCTTGCGCAACCTGGCCGCCAACAACTGACGATGCGCGTTTTTTGGGTGGGTGGGTTTCTCAGTTTTTTTCTCGCAATAGCCGCGCCCTATAGCAATATGATCATTCGCGGTTCATATATGGCCCTGGATTTTAGTACTCCCGGTGCCATTTTTTTATTTTTGCTACTTATAGGCTTTATCAACGTCCTCTTCAAAATGACTTCAACAACCCCAATGGCTTTATGCTGGGCTTTGGGGAGTTTGTTGGCCTATGGCTATTATTACGGATGGGTAGAAAGGGCAGATTTTTTCGCACCGGGCTTTATATTTGCAACCTTCATATTGTTTTCATCGCTGATCAACTTCGGGTTGATATTAGTCGGCCGGACCATGGTGCTCAACCGGGCCGAATTAATCCTGGTCTATGTCATGTTGCTGATCGTCTCTGCCCTTTGCACTATGGGGTTGAGTGAGCAAATCCTGCCGATGATTACGGCGATATTTTATTATGCCTCGCCGCAGAACAAGTGGCGCGAGATTCTTTTCCCGCATTTCTCCAGTCATCAAGTGCTTGTCGACGACGGACTAGATGGTAAGACTTTTTATGAAGGGCTATCTCTAGGCGAGGAAATACCCTATGGAGCTTGGACAGAACCTCTTGCGTGGTGGGCGGTTTTTTTATTGGCTTTGTACGGGACGATGGTCGCCATATCGGTCATCGTGCGCCGGCAATGGATCGAGCGAGAGCGCTTGCCCTTTCCCCTGACTCAGGTCGCTTTGACGATAGTCAGAGGGGAAGGGGGTGCTAAGATAAACGATTTTTTTAAGCAGGGTGCGATGTGGGCGGGTTTTAGTCTGCCAATGTTCTTCGGTAGCCTTCAGGCATTACACCGATATGACGCAATGTTCCCTGCTATTTCACTAAATTGGTGGGCTGCGCTATTTGGCAAACAGACTCTGCAGCTTTCGGTGAGTTTTGCCATGATCGGCTTTTCCTATTTTATCAATGCAAATATAGCCGCGGGCATATGGCTCTTTCACTTATTATCCAAGTTCGAAAAGGAATTGTTCTTAATTGCTGGCTTGAAGTCCGAACAGAAGATCGTATATGGCGTGGCGGGTTTTCCGCTAATGGCCTACCAGGGATGCGGTGCCCTAATCGCGATGGTATTGCTCGGTCTATGGGTGGGGCGTTCCCATTTCGCCAACGTTTTTAAAAAGGCGTTCGGTCGAGCTCCAGATGTGGATGACAGCGACGAAATATTGCCCTACAGATGGGCGGTAGGATTACTGGTGGGCGGGGTAACGATAATGGCGGCCTGGTTGTGGCTAATGGGAACCCCTGGATGGGTCGCTGTGGTTTTTGTTCTTTTAGCTTTGCTGATTTTCCTAGGAGTAACGCGTATCGTCGCCGAAGCGGGGCTTGCGGCTGTTCGTGCGTCGATGATAGCACCCGACCTCGTCATCATGGGTTTGGGAACTAATCTTGTGGGACAGGCCGGCGTTTGGAATCTTTCCCTGGCATATATCTGGGCGGCGGATGTGCGGGTATTTGTAATGGCGACCTGTATGAATGGGCTCAGGTTGATACAGGAGATGGAACCTAAATTGCGGCGACAGGTGTTTGCGGCCATCCTTCTCGCCCTTTTTATTGGGGCCCTGGGTTCGTTTTGGATGATTTTCCACATGGCGTATCAGCATGGCGGGGTTAATTTAAATAGCTGGTTTTTTAAAGGGGGACCCGAAGTCGCCTATAATAATGCGCTGCGCAACATTGAACCGGCGGGTGTTTATTGGCCGGGACTAGGTTTTTTTACTGGTGGAGGGTTATTGATGGTGGCCATGATGTGGGCTCGCCAGCGACTTGTGTGGTGGCCGGTGCATCCGATCGGTTTTCCCATCGGTGCAAATGGTATGCTCAATTCGGTATGGTTCAGCGTCTTTTTGGCTTGGTGTTTTAAAAAGTTGATCTTGCGATTGGGCGGAGTGGCTCTTTATCACCGCAGTCAGGCCTTTTTTCTCGGTTTGATATGTGGGCAAGTTTCCTGTAATGGAGTTTGGCTGATTGTAGATTATTTCACGGGTAAGGTCGGAAACAGTATCTTCAACTTATGAACAGACTGGCTTTTATACCTCTTGCGCTCCTGATCCTGTCCGTGGATTGTTCCACGGCAAAGGGGGAAGGCCTAAGTGAAACCGTACGTTTTTTATCCTCCCTTGGATCGAGGATTAGCGGTTATCCCGGGGCTGAGGTGGCTGCTGACTTTGTCGAAGCCGAATTGCGGGCAATAGGGGTAGCCGATATAACTCGCGAACCCTTTGAGATTACCGTGCCGATGGATAGGGGGGGGGAATTAACTCTAACAGAAAGTGGCGAGCGTTTTACTCTTTATGGCATATGGCCGAACCTCGTGCGAACGCCCACCTTGCCTCCTGGAGGATATCTGGGCGA
>DQLG01000761.1 GCA_015660315.1 Candidatus Latescibacterota bacterium | reverse complement strand
TGTGTGGTGTGACGTGGTAGACGCCGCGCCGCATGGCCCGAGCGTACGACAGCACGTAGCCGCGTACGGCTTCGAGTAACTGGCGGTATTCTTCGCGATTGTAGAGGCCTTGTTTGCCGTGTGCTACATAGGCGGTGTTGCGGTGGCCCTCGTCGGCGAAGAGCCCGCGGCGACCGCAGTTTTCGAGGTCGCGCAGCAATAAATAAGCGCCGCCGACCCCTTCCTGCAGACCGGCTTCGCCGAGCAGGGATTCGACCGCGAGCAAGTAGAGCGGCAATTGCAGGTTGAGCCCCTGGGCTATTTCGGCGACGCGGGGTTCGCGGCCGGTCTTGTAATCGAAAACGATAAAACGGCCATCGGCAGTACGGTCGACACGGTCGATTTTGCCGAAGAGTCGTACCTCAGCGCCGGTTTCGGGGTCGCTGATCGCGTAGGCTGTAGAACTGGAATGCGGATCGCGTGGACCCATGCCGGGATAGCTGCCAAAGCTCAGTTCAAAGTGTGTTGGCACCGCGGGATTGGCCGATGCCGCCTGCAATTGTAGGAAGCGGGGCACAATGCCCTCGCGGCCCAGGCCATCGGCATTGCCGAGCAGGCGTTCGAGCTCACGTTCCCAGAAGAAACCTTCCAGATGCATTTCCACGGCAATTTCGCGACCGATTTGCCGCAGTCGTGTGATGCCCCGGGCGAGATTCTCTTCGCGTTCAGCGGCTTCGCCGTATTCGGAGTAGAACTGATAGAGGATACGGTGCACTAAGTTGCCGCGTTCGAGGGCAGAATCATCGGCTTCCGGGTCGTGCAGAGGCGAGATATTGAGCAGCCTATGGGCAAAGTAGCGGAAGGGGCAGCGACCGTAGGTCTCCAGTTGAGTGGTAGAAAAAGCATGCCCGGACCCCAGCCGGCTGCGCAAGCTATCCAACAGGTCTTGCCCGTCAAGCAGGCCTTCGTAAGCGCCCAGGCCTTCGGGGTCGCTACGCGCGTCAGCGATCTGCAGGCCGCGCAACAGACGGCGAACGCGAGGGCCGTGTGCAGGGTCTTGGTTGGCTTGCGCGTAGAGGGGCAGTGCTGTTTGCGCGCGGTCGGAGTCGTCGTCGTCGCAGAGGCCTTGGCCCAAGGTCAGGTGTAAATCGGTGGTGGTGAAAGAGGGTGAGTCGGTGGTCTCGGGGCTGGCAGATGGCGCAAGCAGGTCGTCTAATTCCGCGATAAAGGAGGAAGGTGAAAGCACTGCGGTGCCCGCGTGTTGCGGATAGAGCACGCAGAGCCCGCGCCGCGCCGCGCACAGCGTCTGGTAAAAGAGCAGGCGATCGCCGTCAGTCGCCGCATTTTCGTCCTTGCCAAGCGCGCGACGCTGGCCTTCGTCGAGAAAAATATCGCTTGGAGATTGGCGGGGAAATTCGCCTTGCACCAGCCCGCCCAAAAATAAATAATCGCAAGGGGCACCGGCGGCGGTGAGACTACAAACCTGTATGCCATTGGGCGTATGCGCGGGCAGGTATGCGTGGGAAATCGCGTCGCGTAGCAGTTCGCAGAGATCGCTAAGCGTTCTCGGTTGTTGCGCGGCGGCCGGCGCACACAGTTCTTCGAATAGTTTCAGCAAGCGCGTGAAGGCTTGGCCATCGGCCGGATCCGCATCGGCCTTTCCCATGGCTAGTTTTTCGCATAGGCCGAGTTCGTTTAACGCGTGCAATAGATGGCGACAAAAAGAAGGCAGGTCTTGGCGGCGTTCAAAGGGGCGCAACAGATCGAAGAGCACGGTGAGGCCCCTTTGCAGGGGTTTGAGTGCCTCGAGATCTCCGCGCAGAGAATCGCGCCAAGCGAGCGGATCGTCGATTTCTTCGGAGAGCGGGTTGTCGCTCTGGTTTAACTCGCGCTCGAGGTAGGCGCAGCGTCCGCCGATGGCCTCTAACCATGCCCTGCGTCCGATGGTCGGCGGCAGGTTGCGGGCCCAAGCGTCAAAATCGGCGGGGGAGAGGTCTAACGAGCGCCCTTCGTGTATGAAGCGCAATTTAAACCAGGGCAGGCAGAGTAAGCGCAGCAGGGCGGGACGGCTATAGCGTTCGAGTACCAGATCGACCAGGGCGAGAACGGCGCCGACCACGGGTGTTGTCGAGAGTGGAGGGCCTTGTGAAAGATAGAAGGGCAAGCCGTGGCGAGGCAGGACTTCCGCGATAAGCGGCGCGTAGTGGTCGAGGTTGCGAAAGCAAATTCGGACCTGAGATAGGTCTGTATCGCCGTTTTGCAGTAAGCGCCGGATTCGGCGGGCGATCTGGGTCACTTCGCCGTGGCGGTCGAAACATGCTACGCGGTCAACGGGAGCCGGGATTTCGTCGCGTTCGTGCACAAAGAGGCGCTGGGCGAATACGGCGGCTGGATATTGCGTGGAAGTATTCGCACTGGGCTCGACACTGCTGGCGAGGTCGTTGAGAAAATAGTACAGCGGCCTGGCGTGGTTGAATAGTCGGGGCAGCGCATGCTCGTAGTCCAAAATCGCGATGGATTTTGGTACGATCTGCACTAGGCGTTGCAATACGGGTTTAAAGGGAGCTGGAACGGCGGAGAAATTACTGCAGATCAGGAGCTCCAGATCGGGAAACTGCTGCTTGAGCATTGTGGGGTTCAGGCGGTCGGCCACTACGGTGAAACGTTCGGTGCTGCTAGCCCAATCGGCGTTGAGGCGTTCGAGATACGCCGTGTAGAGGATGGTCAGCTCTGTGCTGCGTTGGTCTTCTGCTCTGAGGTCGTCGGGTAGTGTACCGGCTTCTTCCAGGGTGCGGAACAGTTGGGTTAGGCCGCGGCCTAACCCATCGGGGCGTCTACTGAAATACGGCGTTACTGCCGCGTTGGCGGCGATGGTGTCCTCAACTAGTAGGCGCTGGGCGCTGGGCGGTAGCGTCGGTCGCTGGTCGGGGCACAGTCTATATAGGGTAGCGATAAAGCGAGTGAGGTCGAGGGCGGAATGGCCCGACTGTATGCCCGCCCCAGAGGCCCGCATGAGTTGGCGATGCATCAACTGCGCTTGGAAATGTGTGGGGAAAAGCCAGAGAAAATCTCCACTTTTACCCTGTTTGAGTTGACGCAGGCAGTGTTCGAATAGCGGCGATTGTTTATCGGGATGGGCTGGACCGTGGATTAGGGTTAATTCACCCATTCCGAATTGCGGCGTATAGAGGTTTTAGTGTGTGCACGGTATATCAGTGGGGAAGTTGGAGAATTCCGGACCGAATCTATCCCTGAGACCGAACCCTGTCAAGTGGCTTGTTGGATGAGATAAAACGGCTTATTCAGCCGTGAAGATTTGGCGGATGTCGCAGATGTTACACTATGCGGCGGAGCATATTTACACCGTCGGATAAGTGGAGCTGTACCCATCGTTTCTGAGTTAGCGAATGAATGGCAAAAAGTCAAGAATTCCAGGTAGTTGACACAAAGTTGGTCAGTGTCCTTTTTATGCCTGACCGGAGCTTTGTAACCCTTAAAATAGCGAACGCAACTTTTTCCAAGACACGGTTTATGCTGAGATTGGCTATTGCTTTACTGCTGTGGTGTAGCTGTGCGCCGCTGACTTCGCCCGAAGGGGCTGTGTCGGGGGCATGGCGGGAACAGGAACCTCCGCTTGAAACGCCGAGCGCCTTAAAGAGTTATCTGGAAGCGCGCAGCCGTTTACAGGCTGGACCCCGTCCCGATTTTGTGATGGTGGTTCCCTTTGCCGACGAGTCGGGTTTTCGCGAAGGTGTATGGAATGTCGAATACGAACTGGCCAATATGCTCAGTATCGAGCTTGAGGCCATTCCCGAATGGCGGGTAGTTCCCTTTATCGCCGTAGCCGAATTGGCGTTGGAACACGGCGCTGAAACCGAAACTAAAGTTTTGCAGATTGCTCGGCAATTGGGTGCAGATGTCGTGTTATTGGGGTTGTTGCAGGATTATGATATGCGCCGCTTGTCGGTGGGGGATCCATTGGTTGGCGGCTACAAGTCATATACCGCGGTGGCCCAGATGCAGGTTCGAGTTTTACAGGTCGTAGAAGGGGACGAAATGGGGGTAGTCGAAACTCTGAGCGAACTCAACGACCGGGATTTGGGGTTGGACATATTGGGTAAGCCGCGTGAGCAGGATATGCAATTCGCTGGA
>DQLG01000842.1 GCA_015660315.1 Candidatus Latescibacterota bacterium | reverse complement strand
GTGCTACGTATCCACCGATAAGATCCACCAACTGGTCCTGGGCCTACATCCTGGAGGTGCATTCCGGCATTCAGAGCAGTACAAGACCAGATTCGCCGCCGACGAGCTCTACTATGTCCTCTCTGGGGAGCTGGCGCTGGCCAACCCGGAGACTGGAGAGGTTCACCTGGCGAAGCTGGACCAGGCCATCTTCTTTCGCCGCGACACCTGGCACCACGGCTTTAGCGTTGGCTCCGACGCACTGCGCGTCCTGGAGATCCTGTCGCCGCCGCCGTCCAAAGGATCCTGTGGCGAATACGCGCTCGATCTACCCGATTTGGAAATTCGGAAGTACGGACAAGACGAATACCTTGGCCGGTGGCCGATGGCGCAAGCCAAAGCCAGTGCCGAGTACACCATGCACGTGATCCGCGATGCGGATGTGATGTGGCGGCTCGAGGGTAAGGATCAATCCCTCGCCGTCGCGATTCTGGTGAGCACGGAGCATCTGACCGTCGGAAAAGCTCAGATTCGACCGGGCGATCCTTCTACGCCGCGCGTCCACGGGGGCGATCTGGCGCTCTATGTCTTGGAGGGAACTGTGCACGTGCGGCTTCCCGATCGGGATCGCCCCAACTACTTCGAGTGCGCGTCCGGCGACGGCTTCTACGTGCCTGAAGGTGTGCCCTATCAATTGCATAATGTCACCGATCGGTCGTCGACATGCTTGTTCGGCGTCGCCCCGAACTACCTGCCAGATGGGTCCTGATGTCCAATCCCGATACGCGATGCGCCGTGGGAATAGATGTTGGGGGAACTAAGATCGCTGCAGGGCTCGTGGCTTTCCCCTCTGGTTGCGTACTCTCTCGTCGCAAGATCGCGACGCGACCGGAGCGCGGCGGCGAGGCGGTGCTGACTGATGCACTTGCCTTGGTCGAAGAACTGCTCGGCGACAGTCGTGATATGGATCTGGATTTCGCGGGGGTCGGCGTGGGAGTTGCTGAACTGGTGGATCGGGAAGGCCGTGTCACGAGTGATCACACCATCGCTTGGCGGGGTATCGAGGTAGGCGAACGCTTCGGTGAATTCGGGCCAGTGGTTATCGACGCAGATGTTCGCACGGCAGCGCTGGGCGAAGCGCACTTTGGTTCCGGTGTAGCGCTGGGCAGTTTCGTCTACGTCTCCGTGGGCACGGGCATCGGCTCCTGCCTCGTCCGGGACGGAAGGCCCTGGGCGGGAGCGCGGGGAAACGCGCTGATTATGGCCAGCAGTCCATTGACAACGGTCTGCACCGAATGCAATGCCTCCACCCATCCCATTTTGGAGGAGTTCGCATCCGGCCCCGCTATCGTCAAGCGATTCAAGGCCGCTGGAGGACGAGCCGATTCGGGTGAGGGAGTGTTCGACGCAGCGGGATCCGGGAACGAAGAGGCGATTGGGATTCTCGTCAGCTCGGGCAATGCGCTTGGTGTGAGCATCGCCTTTCTGGTCAACGTCCTGGACCCGGAGGCGATTGTCGTCGGTGGGGGCATAGGCCTGGCTGGAGGTATCTACTGGGATCGTTTAGAGAGCTCAATGCGCGAGCACATCTGGGCCGAATCCAGCCGGGCGCTTCCAATTGTCGAGGCTGGACTCGGGGTCGATTCAGGGTTCGTCGGCGCGGCTGCGCGCATAGGTGGGGAGGTGTGAAAAATTTCTCAAAATCGACACGGCACGGTTGAACTTATTGAGGATGATACGGATTGGGACGGCGGACGGGTAGAACCGGCAGAGGGCCGCATATGAGCGCCCTCTTTGATCAGGTGCGGGCCGACTTCCCCCGGGCGCAAACGGCGGCCTATTTTGACAATGCCTCGTCCCACCCCATCAGCGTCCATTCAGCGGCGGCACTGCACCGTTATGTCGATTGGCTAACGCACGAGCTGGGGGAACCCTGGTGGCCCCAGTGGGCCCAGCCCAGGGACCAAGTCAAGACGCTCTTTGCCCAGCTGGTAAATGCCGATGCAAATGAGATCGCCTTTGCCCGCAGCACCCT
Source organism: Candidatus Latescibacterota bacterium (assembly GCA_015660315.1). Classification (GTDB taxonomy): domain Bacteria; phylum Latescibacterota; class UBA2968; order UBA8231; family UBA8231. Next base: position 1,341 of record DQLG01000842.1, on the reverse strand, counting down.
TGAAGCAGAGAGCAATATAATCAATGGTATGGCCGACCATCTGGCCGGCGGTAATGTCGTGACCACCGACTTGAGCTTTAACCCGTGCATCTATCACTACATGGTGCGGCAGCAGCAGGGCCTTGACGTGCGCGTCGTTAAAAACCGCGACTGGCAGATCGACATGGACGCCATGGAACAGGCTATTGACGGCAACACTCGGTGGGTTTCGGTCGCACTGGTGTCCAATGTCAACGGCTTGGTTGCGGATGTGGCCGCCCTCAGCCAATTAGCCCACGCGCACGGGGCGTATCTTTATGCCGATATTATGCAGGCGGCGGGGGCGGTGCCGATCGACGTGCGGGCGATGGGCATCGACTTTGCCGCCTGTTCAACCTTTAAGTGGCTGATGGGCGTCAAGGGGTTCGCCTTTATGTATATGCGCGAGGATCTTCAAGGTAATGTACTGACGCCGTCTCAGCCTTTCGGCGGCGTGCATCTTAACTACGCGCCCTGGGTTGAGACGCCGGACGTGGACGCCGATGATATTCTGTTCTCGCCCAATACAGGTGCCGGTGCCTACGAAGTCAGCTACCCCTCTTATGAGGGCGTTGTCTGCGCCCGCGAGAGCTTGAGCTATATCCACCGGTTGGGCGTGGACAATATCCGGGCGCATGTCAGATCCCTTACCGACCGCTTGCAGGAGGAACTGCCGGCAAAGGGCTACGAATCGATCACGCCGCTGGGGAACGAAAGTCCCATTCTAGCCTTTAGCGTCCCGGACCCGGATGCAATCATGGCCAGTACAAGGGCCGCCGGCGTGCACGTGGCGATGCGCTTCGGCAACAAGTTACGGATTTCACCCTCTGTGTACAATAATCATGCAGACGTGGACCGCCTCATCGAAGCACTTCCTTAAGAGGCGATAAGGAGTCACTCTGTGGTAAATCCAGACGTTTTGTCCCAACCCCAATACGAACCCGTGTTCGAACAAAATATTGAAATGCCCATGCGCGACGGCACCATCCTGCGCGCGAATGTCACCCGCCCTAACGCCGCCGGCTCGTTTCCGATCCTGTTGGAGCGCTCGCCGTACAATAAGGATGGGGGCTCGGAGATCGCGGTCGGCGCGCCCGAATTCTTTGCCCGGCGGGGCTACGCCGTAGTCATCCAGGACGTGCGCGGCCGGTTCGCTTCGGACGGTGAATTTTATCCATTCAGAGATGACGGAGCCGGTGTCCTTCGCGACGGCTACGACACCATCGAATGGCTCGCCACCCAGCCCTGGTGTAATGGCGATATCGGCACCATTGGCGGCTCTTATTCGGGGGCCACCCAGTACCAGGCGGCGCTCAGCCGGCC
>DQLG01000618.1 GCA_015660315.1 Candidatus Latescibacterota bacterium | reverse complement strand
CCCCGCAACCAACGACGATCATCTTATCGGGCAGTCGCTTCATCCGGAAGATTTCATCCGAATCCATAAAAACCCGATCGTCGCTGGGAATATCAATGGGATGTCGGGGCCTGGATCCCGTACCAATAAGTGTATGGGCCGCAACGATCTGATGGGTGACTTCACCATCGATATTGCTTACTTCAATAAGGTGCTCATCGGCAAAGCGGGCCGATCCATAGACTATCTGCACACCATTGGCCTCGCACTGTTTTTTCAGCACGGCGTCCTCGTCGCCGATCACTTTATTGAGACGGGCTTGCAAATCCTGCATCGAAATTTCTTGTTTGCTTTGCTGGGTCTCGTTACCAAAATAAACCGATTGCAAAAAACCACTTAAATCCAATATGGCCATCCGCAATGCTTTGGATGGAATGGTGCCCTGGTGCAGGCACGAGCCACCTAACATGCCCAGACGATCTATAATTGCAACGCTTTTTCCAGCTTTCGCACCCTGGATTGCACCTTTTTGGCCAGCAGGTCCGGCACCAATTACAGCTAGATCAAAGCTTAGGGTTTCCAACGTTTTATCTCCCTTATAGGGCAAATTAAAATGTCCGTGCTCCCGCGTGCTCCCGCTATGAACGCGCTTCTTCGATACTGACTTTCCGTTGACCTGCCCGGCCCTCTCGAGCTTCTATTATGCTCGGCGGAACCTCTCCGGCCAACTCCATGCGCCGCAAGAGTCGTTCTTTCATAATCTGTGCGACTTCTCTATGTGATTCCAAGCCAATTAGGTTGTTTAGTTCATACGGATCAACCTGCAGATCGTAGAGATACTGCTCTTCATACTGATCGGCCCCCGCCAAACCTTTCCCATGCGCTTCCGGAGCGTCGACCCCGTATTTCCACCGTTGCGTTCGCACCGCCCGCCCCACTTGTGCTTCGGATATCTGCACAAAAACCTCTTCGGGCCAATCTGCGTTATTATCGCGCACAAGCGGCATCAGCGATTGGCCTTGCATATGTTCGGGCACCTCTAAACCGGCCGCATCCAATAGGGTTGGGGGCAGGTCGATCAAACTAATCAACTCTTTCAGTTGACCGCCGCCGCGAAACCCAGGCCCGGTAAAAGCCGTTGGTACGCGAATCGAGCTTTCATGGCATGAGCGTTTGTATTCACCATTACGCGTTTTAAAGTGGCAACCGTGGTCCGAAGTAAAGAGAACAATGGTGTCTTCGTCCATCGCCAAACTCTTGAGCGCGTCGTGCAGGCGACCATAAGCTTCGTCTAGCCTCTTGACCATCCCATAATAGCCGCCTAGGTGCTGTTGCGTCGAACCACCCAGCGCCGCCAAGTCAGGCGGAACCCAACCACCGGTATACGTTTCCCGATAACCGTCGGGCGGCGGGTAGTCATCTAGGTGATTCTGATGGTGTGGCTCAATATACGATATAAACAGGAAGAAAGGATCATCGCCTTGCGCATCAACATAACGAATCGCGGCATCGGTAACGGCATCGACTCGATAACCGGGCAGATGAACCTCCTGCTCATCGTTATCATAGAGGACTGTATTATAGGCATCAGAAGTAAATTCAAGAACATTGGACGCCAGCCAATACTGATAGCCGAAACGCGCCGAGGCCGGCACGGGGCCCTCGGTCTCCCGTTCATGCAGATGCCACTTGCCGATATAACCGGTATTGTACCCCGCATCGGCAAAATAATGCGCGAGGGTCCGACTATCATCCGGTAGGGGAATGGCATTGCTATGACAACCCGTCGTTGTAGCGTAGAGCCCGGTTTGCAGACAAGAGCGCGCCGGGCCGCAAACCGGTTGGCAAGTAAACGAACGAGCCACGTGCGTATGCTCGCGGGCTAAGCGATCGAGATTGGGCGTAAGCCCCATCGGGTTGCCATGCAGACCGGTTGTGTCCCACCGTTGCTGATCAGTGAAAAATACAATGACATTCGGCTTTTTAGCACTTTTGCCCACGCTTATTGCTCAATCGTCTTATTAGCCGCAAGCTGCAAATCTGCCAGCACTTGGTCCATATTCCCGCCTTCAATCGCCTCGACCATCGCTTTTTGAATCAACCTTCGCACTTGCTGATAGCTTGCGATGGTCGGCTCGGACTTCCCGTAGTCCAACATGCTGAAGGCCACCCCGTAGTGCGGGTTTTCCGCAAAATAACCCTGCAACTCTTTGGCCGTGCTCTTGCGCACCGGAAAGTAATTGCTCGCCCGCACCCACCTTGCCTGCTGCTCAGACCCGGTGAGCCACTTGAGAAATAACCACGCTGCCAATTGCTTCTCGGGCGTGCTGGCGCAAATCGATACGCTAGCTCCATAGATGTCGACCACCGGCGTCTCGCCCGTCTGCGGCGGATGTGTCACACCCCACTCGAAATCCAACCCAGCATCTTCAATACCGCTTTTGTAAAAGGGCAAGCCGGAGGAAGAATCCTGGGAAAAGAGGATTTGCCCGGTGACAAACTCGTTCAGTTCGGCGTCCTGCTCACCGGCGACGTCTATGACACCCGCCGCCGATAATTCGCGCATCAACTCCAAGGCGGCCCTGACCTCGGGCGAGTCCAAGAGATAAGCGGTGCCATCTGCATTGACCAGATCGCCGCCGCGACTAAAGACCATCGCGGCCAATCGGCTGGTGTCGATATCGAGCAAGAAACCTAAGCTGCGCGAAGTATCTTTGCTTTTGCTAAAAGGCCGTTGCTTCGCCAAGCGGCACATCTTCGCGAATTCATCCCAATCCGCTGGCGGTTTGTCATAGCCTAGCTCGCGCAGCCAGTCGAGGTTGTAATAGAGCAACTCCATCGAGCGATTCGGCGGGAAACCGATCTGGGCACCGCCGACATTATCCTGGCGGAGAAAGGCTTGCACGTAATCCTGGCGCTCTTCTGGCGAAAAACCCCATTTGGGCGATTCCATATAGGGCGTTATATCCACGATGCCATCGGCCTGATAATACGCCATCGCCTGGTTTTGATAGGCTACGACCAAACTTGCGGCCAGCGAACCGCTCTGGATACCTACGTTCATCTTATTGTAAATGTCCCCATAGCGACCGACATATTCACCGCGCACGCTAATTCTGTGGCTATTGCTCTGGTTAAAGTCGGCGATCAGCTTTTGTAGGGCTTCTTCTCGTTCGCGGGTATGCTGATACCAGAAAACAACCTCTTGACCTTCGGGGTTGAGCGTCTCTAGATCGGCCTGCTGCTCTTGCACCGTTTCTTGTTGGCCACCGCAAGCCGAGAGAACAGCGCATAAAATTCCCGCTACCCCATTCTTCAGTTTCATCGTTCTATCCTTTGAGTCCAGACATGGAAATACCTTCGGTGAATTCGCGCTGTATAAGGAAATACGCCAGCAATACGGGGACGGTTGCAATTACGGCCCCGGCCATTTGCAAATGCACCTCGGCCCCGGCCTCGCTAACGAATTGCTGCAAGCCAACCGAGATCGGGCGCCAATCTGGTGTATTGGTCACCAATAAGGGCCAGGCCAACGCGTTCCATGAACCAATATACGTAAACATGCCCACCGTCAGGAGGGGGGCTCGACATAAGGGCAGCAAAATCTGAAATAGGAAACGCACATGGCCAGCACCGTCTATGCGCGCTGAATCCCATAACTCATTGGGAATACCGCGCATAAACTGGCGCAACAGGAAAATACTAAAAGCGCTGGCCATAAAGGGAATGGTCATCGCCGGCCAGTTGTTGAGCCAAGCGAAAGGCATATTGCGGTGCAACCAGGTTACCGTAAGAAAATTTGGTACGATGGTCACGGTCTCGGGAATCATCAACGTAGCCAATACGCCAGCAAAAACTGCATCCCGCCCACGAAATTCCATGCGCGCCAACGGATACGCCGCCAGCAGCGAAAAGAGCAGGGTTCCGCTTACCTGTACAACCGCAATAATTAACGAATTCTCGAAATAGAGACCGAAATCTGCTTCCTGCCAGGCTTTGAGATAATTGCCCCACTGTACACTCTCGGGCAAAAAGACCCGGCGCAACGACTCTCCCCGGGTCATAAAAGAAGCGAGCAACATCCACGCAAAAGGGAAACCCGCCGCTAAACCACCTAGCCCTAAGCCACCGTATACTAACCAGGTTTTCCCCCCCTTAATCGCCATAGAACACCCGCTTGCCAAACACCTGATTCTGCAATAGTGTCAGCACCAAGATTGCAACAAAGAGCACAAAGGCCATCGCCGAGGCATAACCGGCGTTGTGATACTCAAAAATCTGGTCAAAAATGGCGATACTGAGCACATCGACAGATTCTCGCGCCCCAGGCGTACGCATAATATAAATATGGTTAAACGCTTTGAACGTACCGATTACCGCCACCATCGACAAAAAGAATAGGGTGGGGGAGACCAAGGGCAGAGTGATATGGCGAAAGACCTGCCACCCATTGGCCCCGTCCATCTCCGCTGCTTCGTAATAGTGCCTAGGGATAGCGCTTAACCCGGCTAGCAAGATCACCGTATCATAACCAACATAGACCCAAATGTTATAGAGGATGATCGACGTCAAAGCCATACTGGGAAAACAACTATCCACCCATGTCGGCCAAGCCTCCATTCCAGCGCCCCGCAACAACAAGGCAACCACCGACTTACCCTCGTAAAGCCAGCGTTGGTTTTCCAACCCGAAAGTGCTCCAAAAACGATTGGCCAATGAGGACGGGTGGGGGCTAAAGATCGTTCGGAAGACCACTGCAGAGGCGATGACTGGCGTGACATAGGGCAAAAAAAACAAAATGCGGAACGTGCCCTTGGCCCGCATGCTTTTAAAAAGCAAATAAGCCAGACCGGTTGCCAAACTCAGCTGTAGCGGAATGGTGCCAATCGCGTAGAAGAAAGTAACCTTAAAGCCATTGTATAGCGCCGGATCGCCCGTGGCTGCCAAGCCGTTCAAACCCGGCTCGAACAACACCCAAAGGCCGGGCAGCAAAAGGACACCCCAAGCCAGGTAAACATAGACAGAAGGCAGGCCGCGTTCGAGTAGGTGGCTGCGCAAGCGATAAGCAGCCCAGACGATCCCGACCCCCAATAGCAAGAAGAACAAATGCTCGGGATCGCCCAAAGCACGGACATAATGCTCGAACCCGATCAGCGCTTCTTTCTTTATGCGCCACTTGTGCAAGCTGACATAGAAGGCATAGCCAATCGGAAAGAGTCCGAAACCAGCCAAGACGACAAGTGCTGGCGTAAGGAATCCCCAGGCGATCAGCTGTTCTTTGCGGCGGGTATCCATCGGCTTGGGTCGTGCTGAGAGGTTAGGCGCTGCGTTATGAAAGCTTGTGGGCGACGCGAAAACGCGGAGAAGAAAGCCCTATCCAGATTTTCTACGATAGATCCTATATCCAATATTGTCAATATCTAATGAAGATTATAAAGATCTCGTTGAGCCGCAAAAAAACAGGGCCACGCCCTATGCATCAATGCTTAGCGCGCTTATTCGCCCCCAATAGCTTCGATAGTCAAGCGAACCTTTACCTCGTCACCTAAAACGCTGGCCGCATCAGTCCAACTATTAACCGCATAGTCAGAGCGCAAAAACACCGTTCTGGTTTCGAAACCGGCCACTGGTTTTTTATTATACGGATGCGTGGCT
>DQLG01000555.1 GCA_015660315.1 Candidatus Latescibacterota bacterium | reverse complement strand
TAGCCGGTGATCGACACCATGATCACATCGAGCAGCGTGCGCGACTCGTGCGGGCCAATATGCTCAGTCGGTCTCGGCACCTGTGTTAATGCCAGATTTTTTAGATCAAATTCGTAATTGCCGTGCACGATATTCTGCCACCACGGCCCTTCAATCGAGAATGCCGCACGCCCCGTCGCCCAATGCGCCGCATTCTCGTCAAAAGCGTAAGCGGCACTGCCCGGCGGCATATACCCCTGATTCTTCATCGCCATCAAAAATTCCAACGCCGCCAGACCCGCCGGCCCGTTAAACGCCGCCTTGGTCCAATCCTCGTTGAACACCCGTCCACCGGCCTTGTACAAAAGCGGCAAAAAGCGATAGGCCGTATCGAGATTGACCCCGCCCGGCATCGTAAAAAGATCGACTCCCGACCCAGAAAACTCCGGTCCCAATGCCAACATCTCTTCCCAGGTCGTGGGTGCTTGCAAACCTTTCTTGGCCAGAATATCGGTGTTGACCGCTAGCACAAAGGGTAGCATCGTCACCGGCAGGCCATAGTGTTTGCCGTCGTATTCAACCAACTCCCAGACATTGTCAAGCACGCGCTCTTTGACGGCGGGGAAATCGGGAAAATTATCCAGCGGATACAAACCGCCCAATTCGCCGAATTCCACCGAATACTTGTGGTGCACCCGCACCACATCCGGCCCGTCGCCGACGATCGTCGTGCTGATCAGGCTCTCGCGCTGCGTCGCCCAGTCGCGAAATTCCAGCTCGATGTGGATATCCGAGCGACTGGCGTTAAACTCCGCGACGGCCTCTTGCACCCAATCGCGCAAACCCGGCACCCCGCCAAACTCCCACAGCACGACCGTTGTCGGTTCGCCTGAACGCGGCCCTTCATTCCCACCGCAAGCGGCAAAAAGCATACATAACGGAAGTATTATTTTTTTCAATGACATAACAGATATATATAAGGACACGAAGCCTCAAACAGCAAGGATTATTCCACATCCGGGACTTTGCATCCAGCCTTCAATATTCCTGCAAAATCTCATCGACTTCCGCCGCCGCCTGATCGAGCGCCTCCTGGGGGCCCAATGCCCCACTCATCGCCATATTCAACGCGTCGGCCATCGAACGCTGGATCTGGGTGATCGCCGGGTGCGCCGGCCAAGCAAGGCCATTCTTCCCGGCCGCCACCAGCACATCGCCATCGATAAATTCCGACTCGACCTCCGGCCCAAAAGCGACCTTCAGCGCGGGCAAGCCGCCCATCATTGGGTTGGGCGCGCGCCACTGCGGATCTTCGAGCCACAGCGCCTTAAGCACGGTCCAGGCCTCTTCAGGCACTTCCGAATACCCAGTGATCGACACCATCACCATATCCAACAAGGTCCGCGACGGATGCGGGCCAGGCGGCACCGCCGGCCCCGGCAGCTTAACCAGCTGCATCTTCTCCAGGGGAAATTCATAGGTATCGCCCAATACCGTCTGGAACCAGGGGCCTTCGATTGACAGCACCGCCTTTTCCGTGCACCACAAGGCCATATTCTCGTCATCAGCATAGGCCGCACAGGCCGGCGGCATAAAACCCTGATCTTTCATCGACAGCAAATATTCTAATGTCGCCAAACCCGCCGGCCCGTTAAACGCCGCCTTGGTCCAATCCGCATTAAAGACCCGGCCACCAGCTTTGTACAAAAGTGGCAAAAAGCGATACGCCGCGTCTTGATTCGCTCCGGCCGGCATCGTAAAGGCGTGCACGCCGCTTTCCTTGAGCACCGGCCCCATCGCCATCATGTCTTCCCAGGTCAACGGAATATCTAGCCCGTGCCGGTCGAGCAGATCCCGATTCACCGCCAATACAAAGGGCAGCACCAAAGTCGGCAGGCCGTAGTGCTGGCCGTCATAGGCGACATAGTCCCAGAGATTGTCGAGCACTCGCTCTTTGACGGCGGGAAAATCCGCAAAATTCTCCAGCGCGTACAACCCACCCAACTCGCCGAACTCCACCGAATACATATGATGCACACGAATAATATCCGGCCCGGCCCCGGCAATCGTCGAGGTGATCAAACTCTCCCGCTGCGTCGCCCAGTCCTTCGCTTCGAAATCGACGACGATCTCACTCTGCGACGCGTTAAACGCATCCACCGCCTGCCGCACCCATACATTCTGATTCGCAGAACCGCCGAACATCCATATCGAAACCGGCACCGGCTCACCGGGCACACGCTTGCTGCCGGACGAGCAGCCGACGGACAGTAACAAGCACAACGCGCCTATAACATTTACATATATATATCGCATGCCTGTACAGTAACCAAAGAACATCCCTCCCACAACAATTCCCTCCCTCTTCCTCTTTGCTTGGCACACCTCTTCATTTCTTCCCCTGCTAGACACACCCTCCTATTTTACTTTCTCTCGCGAGAAGCTGTGTGTGTGTCTCTTTGCGGCCGATTCGCCACAGACAGCACGGAATATTGGCGATGAGCTAGCACCGAGCGAAAAATGGCAGTGCGTCCTGCCCATCTAGCTAGCACCGAGGGCTCAGATGAATTGCGCACCGCCTTGAACTGTATTCGACTCTGCCGCACCTGCACAACACCAAGGAGGGTACAACGGGCTAGATACGGGCACGCCGACACTCAGAAAGATGGACCGCCGCTGGGC
>DQLG01000151.1 GCA_015660315.1 Candidatus Latescibacterota bacterium | reverse complement strand
CGGGCTCGCCTCCGGTCTCGACGCGGGTTTCGAGACCGCGTTCGTACATCGCGTCGAGGTCATCGACGAGCAGATAGAGCGAAAATTGCCCGGGCGGCGCTTGCGTGCCGATAGAGAGTGGATTTCGATGTCGCCCGAGGTCAGTGATAGGTGGTCGGACGGTTCGCCCCAGAGACGCGTGTGCAACCGAGTCCCCGACGCAAAAGGCGCAGGCTTCGTCGATATCGGGGACGCCGAGTGGCGGGATGAGTTGAGTGGCGTGTGCCATTTAAGTACTAAGATTGAGTCGGGGAACTATTGCGCCGACAATAGCGTGATGCGAAACGCAGAAAGACTACAAAAAGGGGTAGGTGCTAGTCAAGTTATCTGTGGAAGGGCAAAAAAAACCGGCCCTGCAAAGTGGAGGACCGGCATCTGTTGCATACTGTGTTTGTGTGTTAATCGGCTTTGACTGCGGGCTTTTCGCCACCACCGCCGCCTCGTCCTCTTCCGCTGCGTCCACCTCTTCCTCCACCGCCGCTATTTCTTCCGCGTCCACCGCCACCACCGCCACCACCGCGTCCACCACCGCGTCCACCACCGCCGCTTTTGGCGGTTATCTTGTTGAGATCGGGTTCATCGCCTTCCCAGAAGGCTTCGATATCGTTGGAGTTGAACAGACGTTTGAGATCGCGCAGGTTGCGGTCGCCGACAAAGGTCAGCGCGGTGCCCTCGCGCCCCATGCGCCCGGCCCGGCCGGTGCGGTGGGTGTAACTCTCGGTGTTGAAGGGAAAATCGTAGTTGATGACGTGGGTGACGTGAGAAAAGTCGAGCCCGCGTCCGGCGACGTCAGTTGCGACCATAAAGCGGATCTTCTTTTGGCGGAAGCGCCGGAAGATCGAGGTGCGCCGGTCCTGGTCAAGCCCGCCGTGGATGATATCGCACGAGTCGACTTTGCGCTGCAGGTCGCGGTTGAGGTCGGAAGCTTTGTCGCGCGAGTTGCAGAAGATGATGGCCTGTTGAATATCGCTGTCTTTGATATAATCAACAAGATTGTCGAAGCGGTTGCGGCCGACGTGCATAAAGGTGTGTACGAGCGACTGCGGAGCCTTCTGGTCGCGGTTGAGCTGGATGCGCTCGGGCTCCTTGAGGTACTGCTTGGTCAGCCGCTCAATTTCCTTGGGCATCGTCGCCGAAAACAGCAGGGTCTGGTGCTCCTGCATCATGCATTCCATGATAAAATCGACGTCTTCGATAAAACCCATTTTGAGCATTTCGTCGGCTTCGTCCAAGACCACGGTTTTGACGTGCGCCAGGTCGAGGCGGTGGTTCCAGATGAAGTCGATCAGGCGGCCGGGCGTGGCAACCAGAATGTGTACGCCATAATTGATTTTTGCTTTCTGGATGTCCATGTCAAAACCGCCGTAGATCGCGAAGGGCACGGTCTCGGAGTGCTTGGCGATTTCGTCGACTTCCTGCACGTATTGCAGGGCCAACTCGCGCGTTGGTACCAGGACCAGGACTTGGATGGCTTTAACAGATGTGTCGATGGCGTTTACCAACGGAATGGCGCAGGCGCCGGTTTTACCGGAGCCGGTTTCGGCCAGGCCCATGACGTCTTTGTGGGCGACGATATGCGGGATGGTCTGTTCTTGGATCGGGGTCATCGTCTCATAGCCCATTTCGTCGAGGGCTTTGAGCACAGTGGGTTTTAGTTCAATTTCGGTAAATAGCATTCGGTTCTACTCAGTTCGGTATGGCGCGGCGATATGCAGAGGGCGGGAAGGGGGGGTGCTCTGTGCAAGGACGATGCGTGTGGTGGGGTTTGCGCGTTTTGTCACTCGTGTACACATATAAATTATACGTGTAAACTTAGGCAAAACAGGAAAATATGCAATGGGGAGCATTGCGTTGTGGTGGTTGTGCGGTATTTTTGTACCTTTTGGGTGATGCAGCGGTTGACGGTCCTTTGAGATATTTCTCTTCGCTCATTCTCGCCCGCCCTCTCTGGCGGGTTCGGAGGTGTAGTCCTCAGAATTCACGTCGTGTGAAATCTGGGTCTACAATCCGCTCAGAGAAATGTCCTCAAAAGACCTCAGCGAAAAACGTTAAATCAACGGAAAAAGAGTGGGAGAGTGGGAAGGGGGAGGATCAAGGCTTGGATGCGCAAACTTTTAAATAAGGTAATGAGAAGATGACGGAATTACGGGTGCGGATCGCGCCCTCGCCCACGGGGCCGGTGCATGTGGGCACGGCGTATCAGGCGTTGTTTGATCTGGTGTTGGCCAAAAAACACGGCGGGAAGTTTGTGATGCGGATTGAGGATACCGATCAGACGCGGTCGCGGCCGGAATACGAGGAACAGATCTTTAAAGCATTGCGGTGGATGGGTTTGGATTGGGATGAGGGGCCGGATGTAGGGGGGCCGTATGGGCCGTATCGGCAGAGTGAGCGGACGGAGATTTATCGGGAACACGCCAAGCAGTTGGTGGAGGGGGGGCATGCCTATCCTTGTTTCTGCACGAGCGAGCGGTTGGATGTATTGCGGAAAGAGCAGATGCAGAATAAGACGAAGCTTGGTTATGACGGGCATTGTCGGGATCTGAGTGCGGAAGAGGTCGCGGAGAAATTGGCCGAGGGGCTCGACCATGTGATTCGGCTGAAGATGCCCCAGGAAGGAACCTGCATAGTCAAGGATCGCTTCCGCGGCGAGATTGCGCTGGACTACGCGCAGGTGGACGATCAGGTACTGATCAAGACCGATGGCTTTCCAACCTATCATATGGCGGTGGTCGTCGACGATCATCTGATGAAGATCAGCCATGTGATCCGCGGCGAGGAATGGATCATGTCGATGCCGAAGCACTTGGTATTGTACGAGGCTTATGGGTGGGAGCCGCCGGAGTATATGCATCTGTCGTTGTTGCTCAATCCCGATGGCTCGAAGATGTCCAAGCGGCGCAACCCGACCTCGGTGGAATATTATCGCCGGGCAGGATATTCGCCGCAGGCATTGCGCAACTATTTGGCGCTGATGGCCTACCCGCCGGTTGGCGAGGAGGATATGTTCAGCTTTGAACAGTTGGTGGAGGACTTTGATCCGGATAAGATCAATTTGGGTGGGTCGATCTTCGATATGGAGAAGCTCAACTGGCTCAATGGGCGCTACCTGCGCGAGGATCGATCGCCGGGGCAATTGCTCGAAGACCTGAAAGGTTGGCTGGTCAACGACGAGCACTTTGCGCAGATGCTGCCTTTTTTGCAGCAGCGCATGGAGACGCTGGGCGACTTTATGCCGCAGGTGGCCTTTTTCTTTGCGCGCAAGGTCGATCCGCAGGCCGAGGATCTGGTGCCGAAAAAGCGGGAGGCCGAAGAGATCCCGCCGATGCTGCAGACGGCGATATGGGCCTTGGACGAGGTGCTCGACTGGCAGAAGGAAGGGATCGAGGCGGCGTTGCGCGGGGTGGCTGAGTATTGGGAATGGCCGGTGCGCGATGTGACGGTGCCATTGATCGCCGCGCTGACGGGCGAGAAAGTGGGTCCGCCATTGTTTGAGTCGGCGGCTTTGTTGGGGCAGGATATGACGCGTATGCGGTTGATTGACGCGATGAACGTGTTGGGCGGGCTATCAAAGAAGAAGGCGGCGAAGTTGGAGAAGGGGTGGAAGGCGAAGCGGTAAACGTTTAAAGCACGGCACTAAAAAGAAAAGGCGCGGGATGTATCCCGGGCCTTTTCTTTTTTTCTATTTCCTTGCTTCTTGATTTAACTGGCTAGCGTAGTGCTTTCGATCTTTTTGTGCGGCTCCGGCTTGTGCGGCGCCCCCCCCTCAAATTCAGCTTGTGCGGGCGGGAAGGCATGACAGATCTGGCGATCCTTCATGCCCCACTTGGTTAAGGGGCGATTGAGGCCGCCGTTGATCGCGGGATTGCTCCACACCCCCGCGATCGCGATACGGCTGTTGGGACTGGGATTCGGCGGGCTATAATGCCATAGGCTGCTGTGCCAACATACGACGTCGCCCGGTTCTGCTTCTATGTGCACGACTCCGTGCTTGTCGATCATCTCTTGCACGCGTTCGCGGGGCAATTCCGCATGCAGGCTGTCATCGTATAGGACATGCGGCACGATCTCGGTTTTGTGGCTGCCGGGAATAAACTGCAGGCAGCCGTTTTCGCGCGTGGCAGGATCGAGCGCCATCCAGGCGTTAAAGGGCTCGGTTTCGCCGTCGCGCCACAGTCCATTGTCTTGATGCCAAGGAGTCGCGCTGCCGGTCGTGGCCGGTTTTACAAAGACGCTATTAAATTTTATGATGATATCGTCGCCGAGAAAATGGCGCGCCACCGAAAGCATCGGTGCTCCGGTCTGAAAGTTGTGCCAGATCAAAGGGGCTTGAGAACAGAAGTTGCCCAATTTGCGAAAGCGCAGGGCTTTTGCTTCCGGCGTATCGCCCATCGGGTCCATCGGATCGACGTCGGGCCGGCCTTCGGGCTCGGGTTTTAGCAATTCGTTTTTGATAACCCCGCGCATATCGATCGCCAGGTCGCGCGGCACTACATTGCGCAAAACAAAATAACCCTGCTCTTCCCACTGCTGTTTTTGTTCTTCGTTTGGCGTCCAGTCCTTAGTCTTCATGAAAGGTGCTCCTTTAGCGTCGGTCCCGATGTGTATTGTGGTGTATAAAGTTGCTTTTGCGGCTCGATTGTTTCCCCCTGGATTAAGCGAATGAGTCGGTCCGTCCCGGTATGCACTATTTCAGCCAGCGGGAAGGTCACAGCGGCTAGGTCTGCCGGTGGGTGGCCTTGTGTATCGGCGTGCACCAGAGCCAGCAACGATAGGTCAGCGGGGACTTTTGCAGATACTTGCTTGCGGATGGCGCGGGCTATATCCGCATTGGCGCATACCAAGGCGGTCAGATTCTCTTCGTCGATTGCCGCGGCCCCGTCTGGTTCGATGGACCAAGTAGCAGGTGTTTCAATACCGGCCACTTGCATGGCTTGCTGCCAGCCCCGTTCGCGCCGCCCGAAGATACCGTCCCAATTGGCGGTGCGGGCAAAGCCGATACGTTGATGGCCCGCTTGCAATAGCGTCTGTGTCGCGAGTTGCCCCATGGCGATATCATCCGGAGCCAATGCGTGGCAGGTCTGTGTTTCGGGATAGTCGAGTAAATAGAGCACGGGTTTGCCGCTACCAGCGAGCGCCTCTGCGATATTAGGTGTTTCACTCAAATCGCGATTTAGGACCAAAATGCCATCGACCATGCCAAAATCGGGGATGCGATCCGCCGCCGTCTCGCCAGTGAGCAAGGTCAGGTGAAAGCTGTGCTCGATGGCGGCTTGCATCATACCGCGCATCATTTCCGATGTAAAGTTGTCGCCTTCCGACCATAACCAGAAGGCCTGCGGGTTGTTACCCAATACGCCAAAGGTGCGTGTCTGGCCGGTGCGCAAAGCGCGGGCTGCGGCACTCGGGCGATACCCCAAGCGAGAAGCTGCCGTCTCGACTCGTGTTCGCGTATGCTCTGAGATGTGGACGGTCACCTGCGATTTATTTAACACGCGGGATGCCGTCGAGGCGGAAACACCTGCCTCGCGAGCGACATCGGTCAAGGCAATACGAGACATAGGCTTAGGCGCTTCAAGATGAGAGTGTAAAAAAACTCCGTTAATACATATGGTATCGATTGACTGCAATCGTTGTCATTTATAATTAACACAACGGTAAAACACTGTCAATAAAAGTGCTCTCAAGCTATTTTTGGCGACGGCATAGCAGCAAGCTCTAGCATACTAAATTCTATATCTTATAGGGTCACGCGGTTGCGTGTCCTCGATACGCTTTGAATAGCGAAAATAGCGCTTCTCAGAGAGCAATTGCACGGCATGCGGTTTGCGAAGAATGCGTAGAGCCTAGTCGAAATAAGATCTCATATGTGCTAACTTTATTATGACCTATTCCAGCGAATATGTTCATCCACGTGTCCAAGGCGAGACAGAGGGCTGGCCTTGGACACGTGGCAGTATTACACGCGGATAGGGAGCTTTTGCTGGAGCTTGGGCCGGATTTGCGCGTACCCTACTTTCGGGCGATCGGCAGTGGCCTTTTTGAATTGCGGCCTCGTGGCCATAAGGCCGTTGTGCTGGCTTTGTATTGTTATATTACGGGGCAGCGCGTAGTTGTTTTACACGCCTTTATCAAGAAAATACAATCGACACCGCAATGTGACTTGCGCAATGTTCTCCACCAAGGTCAACGCAACCAGATAATGCAGCTTCATGATCTTTGCTCTTACTGGTTTGTAGCTGCCTACGGTCTATTTCTTTTGCTGCTGCTTCTGCGCCCGTGCCCATGAATCGCGCAAAGTTACCGTGCGATTGAAGACCGGCTTCTGCGCCGTGTGGTCTTTCGAGTCGGCGCAGAAATAACCCAGCCGCTCGAATTGGCAACTCGAACCCGGCTCGGTACTTGCGAGGCTCGGTTCCAAATAACAGGGGTTGAGCACTTGCAGTGAGTCGGGGTTGAGATTGTCGGTCCAGGTGCCGCCCTCGGGGGCCTTGAGCGGGTTTTCGACCTTGAAGAGCCTGTCGTAGAGCCGCACTTCGGCTTCGACGGCGTGTTGGGCGGACACCCAGTGCATCGTGGCTTTTACCTTGCGGCCATCGGGTGCGTTGCCGCCGCGTGTGGCTGGGTCGTAGGTACAGCGCAATTCGACGATTTCGCCATTGTCATCCTTGATCACCTCAGTACAAGTAATGAAATAGGCGTAACGCAAGCGTACTTCGCGACCGGGGGCCAGACGGAAGAATTTGCGCGGTGGATCCTCCATAAAATCATCGCGCTCGATATAGAGCTCGCGTGAAAAGGGCACCGCTCGTGTGCCGGCGCTCTCGTCCTCGGGGTTGTTAATCGCTTGCAATTCCTCGCTCTCGCCCTCGGGATAGTTTTCGATGACGACTTTGAGCGGATTGAGTACGCCCATGCGCCGAGTTGCGGTCTTGTTGAGCTGGTCGCGGATGCAGAATTCCAAAAGCGAGATGTCGATATTATTGGGCCTGCGGGCGATGCCGACCTCAGTCCAGAAGCGGCGAATCGCCTCGGGTGGGCAGCCGCGGCGGCGCAATCCGCGCAGGGTGTAAAGACGCGGGTCGTCCCAGCCGTCGGCGTGGCCCTCTTCGATGAGTTGGCGGTCGTAGCGTTTGGAAAGCGCGGTATAGGTGATATTGCCGCGGGCGAACTCGATCTGCCGCGAGGGGAAGATGCCGAGCTTTTCAATATACCAGTCGTAGAGTGGTCGGTTATTGATAAACTCGTGCGAGCACATTGAGTGTGTGACACCTTCGAGCGAGTCGGATTGGCCGTGCGCCCAATCGTAGATCGGGTAAATGCACCATTCGTTGCCGGCGCGGTGGTGTTCCATGTGCAGGATGCGATACATCACCGGGTCGCGCAGGTTTATATTGGACGAGGCCATGTCGATCTTGGCGCGCAGGACCTTGGCGCCGTCAGAAAACTTGCCGGCTTTCATGCGCGCGAAGAGGTCGAGGTTTTCTTCGATCGAACGCTCGCGGTAGGGGCTGTCTTTGCCGGGATCTTTGAGGGTGCCACGGTTTTCGCGGATCTCGTCGGCGGTCTGGTCGTCGACATAGGCCAGGCCTTTTTCGATCAGCGCGACAGCCCATTCGTAGAGCTGGGGGAAGTAATCGGAGGCGTAGTATTCGTGCTCGCCCCACTCGAAACCCAGCCAGCGGATGTCCTCTTTGATCGCGTCGACGTACTCCTGTTCCTCTTTGGCGGGGTTGGTATCATCGAAACGCAGGTTATACTGGCCGCCGAATTCTTCGGCGATGCCGAAGTTGATGCAGATGGCTTTGGTGTGGCCGATGGTCAGATAGGCGTTGGGCTCGGGCGGGAAGCGGGTGATGACGTCTTTATAGCGACCTTCGGCGAGGTCTTTGTCGATTTCTTCGCGCAGGAAGTCGCGGGCTTTTTTTGCTTCGTCCTTGTTTTCGTTTTCGTTGCTCATTGTTTCCTCATTTGGCG
>DQLG01000570.1 GCA_015660315.1 Candidatus Latescibacterota bacterium | reverse complement strand
TTTACTCTGTATGCATCATCGTCTTCGAAGTGCCCTCGGGCTATTTCGCCGACCGCCTCGGCCGCCGACAGTCAATGCTCATCGGGACAGTCTCCGCCGCAATCGGCTTCGGCATCTACGCCTTTTCCCATACCTTGCCCGAAATCCTCTGCGCACAGTTTTTTATCGCCATCGGCGGCAGTTTCATCTCGGGTTCGGATACGGCGCTGCTCTACGACACGCTGATCGAACTGAAACAGGCCGATCAATATCAACGCATCGCCGGTCGCCTCGGCTCCATCGGCAATTTTTCGGAGGGCATCGCCGGCCTGTTCGGTGGCCTGCTGGCCCTGCTCAGCTTGCGCACCCCCCTTTATTACCAGGCGGTGCTGATGCTGGTGGCTATTCCCTTGGCCTGGTCGCTGACCGAACCCGAACGCCACACCGGCGAGCGCGGCGAAAGCACCTTTAAGGCCATACTCGCCATTGTCCGCTACGCACTGCACGGCCACGCGGAAATAAAATGGTTGATCCTCTACTCCTCCCTCGTCGGCAACTCGACACTGACCATCGTCTGGCTGGTCCAGCCCTACTTACAAGCCGTAGACCTGCCCTTAGCGTTCTTCGGCGCCGCCTGGGCCGCGCTGCAATTCTCGGTGGGTCTTTTCGCGATCAACGCCTATCGGATCGAAAGCTTGCTCGGACGGCGCAACGCCCTGGTCTCACTGATCCTGCTCTCCTCCGCCGGCTATCTGCTACTGGGCCAATTCCAGGCGCTGTGGGCCACCGCATTTCTCTTCATCTTCTATCTCGTCAGGGGGATCAACGGCCCGGTCCTCAACGACTATATCAACCGCTGCGTCAGTTCGGACATCCGCGCCACAGTATTGTCGGTCAAAAGCCTGGTCGGTCGGGTGATGTTTGCGTTGTTGGGGCCGCTGGTCGGTTGGATCAACGACAGTTATTCGTTGAGCGCGGCATTTATGGCCTGCGGGGTGATATTTTTGACCAGCGGCGTATTCTTTTTAGTATGCCTGCAGCGAAACAAATTACTTTAAGCGCTGAACAGCTTGGCGAGGTCGTGCGCTTCTACGACTGCCGCTTCTTTGATCTGGCCTTTAGGCGCTGAACAGCTTGGCGAGGTCGGCGCCGGGCCGAAAGTCGACGAGGCGCTCGGCAGCGCTTAAAATTCCTCTTCCCCTTGACCGCATCCCCTGCTGGTCGCGTAATTAGAAGCATTTTGGGTAAGGAGATAGTATGCGAGCAGCACAATTGACAGCCCCCCGCCAGTGGGAACTCATCGAAACCGACAAACCGGAACCCGTCGACGGCAAGATATTGGTGCGCATGGAGCGGGTCGCCGTCTGCGGCAGCGACCAACCGCCCTTCTGCGGCGTGCACGAAGGCTATCCGCAGCCCATCGGCACTACTGGGCACGAGGGGCTAGGGATCATCGAAGCTTGCCCCTCCGGCCACTACCAGGAGGGCGAACGGGTTTTGCTCTGGGGCTTCGACCGCGGTCTTTTCCAAGAATATGTCTTAGCAGACGACAAGGGTGGCTGTATCCGCCTGCCCACCGATTTGCCCGAAGAAAAAGTGCTTATGAGCCAACTGTTGGGCACAGTCATCCACAGCTTCTACAAAATCGGCAATATTATCGATCAGGACGTCCTCGTTATCGGGCAGGGGCCGGTAGGCCTACTCTTCAACGCCGTACTGCGCAATTTGGGCGCCCGCCGCATCATCGCCCTCGACAAGCTTGACTATCGTCTTGAAGTCGGCCGCCAGATGGGCGCGACACATGTGATCAACCCCACACAACAAGACCCGGCTACCGCCGTCGCACAAATCACCGGCGGCGCCATGGCCGACCTCGTGATAGAAGCGGTTGGCATCACCGAGACGCTGAACCTGGTCCCCTCCCTTTGCCGGCGCAACGCCCAAGTCATCTGTTTTGGCGTCCCCGACAAAGAGCATCACGAAGGACTCTACAACATCAAAGTACTCGATATGCTGCGCCAGGAGTTGCGCCTAACCTTTTCGGTCGGCCCCAACCCAGACCGCGATTACCGACCGGCGCTCGACTGGATCGTGCAGGACCGCATTGACGTAGGCCCGATCGTCAGCCATATCCTGCCCTTCGACCAGATCCAACAGGCCTTCGTTATGGCCTTTGACGAGCCCGAACCGCACCAGGCTCTTAAAATCGTACTCAACCTTTCCTGACCCTTCGCGAATAAAGGCCGATCGCCATGCGCAGACAATTCGTAGTTTTTTCTATTATCGCCATAGCCGGCACTGCGGCCATCGCCCACTTCGCCTGGCCACCCTTCTGGTGGGCACTCGTCGTCATCGCGCCCCTGGTCGTATTCGGCTTCTACGACATGCTGCAGGTCGAGCACACCATAGTGCGCAACTTTCCGCTCGTTGGCCGGGGCCGCTACTTAATGGAGGCGTTGCGCCCCAAGCTCTACCAATATTTCGTCGAATCAGATATCGACGGCACACCGATCAACCGCATCTTCCGCTCCGTGGTCTATCAACGTGCAAAGGGGATCACGGACACCGTGCCCTTCGGCACCGAGTTAGATGTCAACAGCATCGGTTACGAGTGGATGAACCACTCCCTGGCCGCCCATAATCCACAAGAAGCCGACCACGACCTGCGCGTCAAAGTCGGCGGGCCCGACTGCAAAAAACCCTACAACGCCAGCATCCTCAATATCTCGGCGATGAGCTACGGGGCGCTGAGCAAAAATGCGATCTTGGCCTTGAATGGCGGCGCACAAATCGGCAACTTCGCGCACAATACCGGTGAAGGTTCGATCAGCCCCTACCACCTAGAGCCGGGCGGCGACCTAATTTGGCAGATCGGCACCGGCTATTTCGGCTGCCGCAGCCCCGAGGGCCGTTTCAGCGAGGAACTCTTCGCGGAAAAGTCACAGGGCGAAACCGTGCGCATGGTCGAGATCAAACTCTCCCAAGGCGCCAAGCCCGGCCACGGCGGCATCCTCCCGGCCAGTAAAAACTCGCCGGAGATCGCCGCGATCCGCACCGTCCCCCCCCATACCGATGTCATCTCGCCGCCGTCCCATACGGTCTTTTCCACGCCCTTGGAAATGCTGGCGTTTATCCAAAAGTTGCGCGATCTATCCGGCGGCAAACCCATCGGCTTCAAACTCTGCGTCGGCATACGCAGCGAGTTTTTGGCTATCTGCAAGGCGATGATCGAGACCGGTATCAAACCCGACTTCATCACCGTCGACGGCGGCGAGGGCGGCACCGGCGCTGCGCCGGTTGAATACTCCAACTCCGTCGGGTTTCCGCTCAACGACGGCTTGGCCTTCGTCGTAGACGCACTAGTGGGCTTTGATCTGAAAAAAGACATCCGCGTTATCGCCTCGGGCAAAATCTTCACCGGTTTCCACCTGCTGCGCGCGCTGGCCATGGGCGCCGACATGAGCAATAGCGCCCGCGGCATGATGCTGGCCCTCGGCTGCATCCAGGCCCTGGAATGCAACAAGAACATCTGCCCCACCGGCATCACCACGCAAAACACACAACTGATGGCCGGCCTAGTCGTCTCGAACAAACGCCAGCGAGTCGCCAACTACCACCACCAGACCGTCAAGAGCGTCGCCGAACTATTAACGGCATCCGGGCTCGACCGTATCGACCAACTCAGTCGCACGCATATATACCGCCGCGTCAGCGCCGTAGCCGTTGCCCGCCTCGACGAGATCTACCCGTATCCGGAAACCGGTTGCATGCTTAAAGGCGAGGCGCCCGAGCGCTACTATAGCGATTTGGCGCAAGCCACCTCCGACAGTTTCGGCGCATCCTGCCCGATGCCGATCTTAGGATAAAGGAGCCAATCCGTGAAAGTCATCAACATCGAAGTCCACGAAATCGCGCCCGAATACCACGACTGGATCGCCTACCCACTCAACCACTACTACGGCCCGACGCGCCGCACGGTCTATGTCGCGCATACCGACAATGGCCTTATCGGCCTCGGCGAAGGCGGCGGCACGCCCGAAGCACAAGAAACAATCGACCGCTACCTCGGCTCCAACCCCTTCGCATGGGTCGGCGACGAGACCTCGCTGGCTTTGGGCACAGCGATGTACGATCTGATGGGCCAAGCTGCCGGGGTGCCGGTCTACCAACTCTTCGGCCAGAAGCAACGCTCCTGGGTCCCTGTTGGCTCCTGGACTGTATCGACGCACCCCAAACACATGGCCGAGGCAGTACAGCGCTACGCCGAGGCCGGCTACACCTGGCTCAAATACCACCTCTCGCCCTTCGAAAACGTCTTCGACCAGACCGAAGCGATGCAGGCCGTTGCCCCGCCCGGCTTCAAAATCCACTACGACTTCACCATGCACGGCACCAACGACCACATGCCCGAGTTACTCGAAAAACTTGCGGAGTATCCGGTTGCCGGTTGCTTTGAAGATGCCTTGCCGCCTGGAGATATCGAAGGCTATATCGACCTGCGCAGACGCTCGAAACTGCCGATTGTATTACACCATTTCCCGATGGGCGCAACCTACGAAGTCCTTATGCAACCGGCCGATATCTATATGATCGGACACGCGAAAATCGGCGACGCGCAACGCAAAGCCGGGCTTTTCGCCGCCGCCGGCAAACCCTTTATGCTGCAAAACGTCGGCGGCGGTATCACCCGCGCGATGGTCGTACACATGATGGCCGCCTTCCCAACCGCCACCTTCCACTGCCACAACGACTACGAGACATGGGCTGCCGATGTGGTTAAGGAGCGTCTGGACCCCATCAATGGCTTCGTCAGGGTGCCGGAAAAACCAGGTCTCGGGCTGACACTCGATCGCGATGAGTTGGAACGGCTGAAAAATCTGTCATTGCCATCACAAGACAAATGGATAATCAAATCGCGTTTCAAAAATGGCACCCGCATGTTTAATATCGCCGATCCGGACAATTCGATCTTTATGGTCCGCCCCGACCATAAAAAGCTGATACCGATGAGTTATGCCGCTCCAATCGAAACCGAGTATTGGGACGACGACGGGTCTGATGAATACCGAGAGTTGTTCAGTCGGATTGAGCGCGAAGGCATAGTACTGGAGCGAAATTAATCATGTACAACCACCAGCGTGCCGAATATCGTTGCCCGTTCTGCGCCGAGCAGAACGACCCCGACAGCCGGAGACGCAACCCGCAATCGGACCGTCCACACCCCATTATAACGGCGGTCAGTCTTATATCTTAGTATTTGCTATCTTTATCTG
>DQLG01000547.1 GCA_015660315.1 Candidatus Latescibacterota bacterium | reverse complement strand
GCAAATCCCGGCCGAGGATATCGACATAGTCGCCCAGTGTGACGGACCCGCCCCTATAGGTAAATAGCGGTTGTGCACTCTCCGCGGCGGAAAGATTAGATCGCCGTACACGGGTATAAAGCTCTGCTTTGTCCTGTAGCAGCTTTACCCCTTCCGGGACCAGCTGTAGTTTTAATTTTCGCTCCAAATGGCGAATTTCACGCTGCTCTGCCGCTACCAGCTCGCGCTCATAGAGCAAATCATAAATCTGCTGGCGCCGCTCCGCGAAGGGCACCGGCTGATCCTGAAAGAAACGCACGATCTGGTAGCGTTTGCCCATCGGCAACACGGGTGAAAACTGTCCAGTCTGCAACTCGCGAAAAACCGCCGCGGGGATCCGCAACCGCTGCGCCCGTTCTAAATCGACAAACCCGAGCAGACCGCCCTGGGTCGCCGAGCGTTCGTCGATGGTGTATTGCTCAGCCAACTCGGCGAAGTCTTCTCCGGCTGCCAGCCTGGCGTGGATCTCATGCGCTAAAGCCTCTTCGTCGAGCAAAATACCCGCGACCTGTCGCCGACGGTCCAACCCCTTCTGTGTGAAATAAGCGCGAATGTCCGCTTCGGAAATCTGCACCTGAGAGGCCAGCACCTCGTTTCGATAAACATTGAGGATATGCTCGCGCCAGCGTGCCATAAGGTCCGCCTGGACTTCGAACGATATGTCCAGGCCCTGCGCGCGCGCCTCCAGTTCGAGCAAGTGCTTGGCCAGCAGACTGCGCAAATAGGACATGCGCGCCCCCTCGTTCGAGGTTCGCGAACGCAGGCCCGCGGGCATCTGCTCAACAAAGGCATGCAACTCGGCGGCAAATATCTCCGTCGAATCTACCCTGGCCACCACCCCAGGGTTACCTCCTGGTGCGATTTGCTCCACTGGTGCGACACAGCCACACGCCAATGCCCAACAAAGCACCGCCCGCCAACCACCGCTCCATATCATATTAGTATACCAACCCAATCTGGTTTAGTTTTTCTTCGTCACCGCTATCAGCTTCGACCACAATACGTACGATATAAAGCCCCGGTAAGGCCAACTCTCCCTGCTCGTTTCGTCCGTCCCAAACAAGCCGATAAAACGCGCTCGCACCCGGCGCACCACGCAATTGCCGCACGCGCTGACCGGCCAGATCGTAGATTTCCGCTAACAGGGGCACCGCGTCGGTCAAGCGCTGGAGAGTATAGGAGATCTCCACCTGATCATTAATGCCGTCGCCATTCGGCGAAAACGGATTTGGCACAGCCTCCACCACACCAAGTAAATCCCCTTGCAGTGAGGTCCGTACGCCCAACCCGTCGTTGAGCAACTCGGCCACTGCATCTCCCGGAGTCACCTCTTGCGCGACTTCGTCGACGGCCGTATCTGTCACCGACCCACTGAATGTCGTGCCGTAGACGAATACACGTGCATCGAATTCCACCTCCAACAGAGTCTGGTCAGTTGCGATTCGCGGAAAGCTGATCTTAAAGCTGTGCGGATCATCTAGATCTGATTCCTGCTCGAACGCCACGACTTCACGGTCGATGCGCACGCTATGCACTATTTCTAACTGGGCGTGCGTGCGGATCTCCAGCGCGTTAAAACCCGACTGGTCCGCATCCAAACGCGTCCTTATCGCATAGGTAAAACGAACCGGCTCGAACGAATTCACCGAGCCCGGGTGAATCTCGCCTACTACCTCCCTGGCCACGGGCGGCTGGGAATATTCAAAATAGAGGGAATCGATCTGCCCGCCCTGTTGACCGGTAGAAAAAAAGTCAACTCGCAATTGCACGAATTGCCGAGGACCGGGCGAGAGGATTCGAGTACCCGCGAGCCCGTCCGCGTATTCATACGTCTGCCAGACGCTCCAGTTTTCCAGATCCTGGGTGACCTTGCCCTGCACATTTTGCGGCATCGCCAAATACTCCTGGCGGGTCATCGGCCGGCCGTTCTGGCCCAGGGGCACTTCTTCTTCGCCGACGCCGGTCTTGCGCCAGTAAATTTCGGGCTGCTCGTCGTCGCCGCTGCGGGTCTGAATCAGAATTTTGGCCTGCGGATCGAGGTTGCCATTCCACCAAATGCGCCCCAAACTCGAAACTTGCCCCAGGTCGATCGGGTCGGAGACAAACGAGGCACTGGGCACAAAACCTCGCCCGTACGCCTCGAATTCGGCGATTTCCCATATCTCCCCCGACTCGTGCGGATGCAGGTAGAGATGGCGGACCACCTGCGGTTCAATATCGAATTCGACCTGGGTGTTCAAATTGTCCTTCTCGTCGCGCACCAACGTCCAGACCAGATCCCCTTTGTCGGTCTTGCTTTCTTCCCGACCATCGTTAACATAGAACCGGAACTGGCGAATTTTACGCCCCGGCTGGTCGGACCGCACGCCAAAGCGGATGCGTTCGACTTGAAACGGCGCGCCCAGATCGAAAAACATCGGCACGGTGTAAAAGGGAATCCCGGAAGTCGTAGCGAAAAAATTGATGCGCGGCGGATGTACAAAAGCCGTGGTCGAATCCCCGTCGACCAGCAGCGAACGCTGTTCCTGCCAGTCCCCGGGCAAGGTATAGATGCTAACCAAACTAGTCAGATCCCCCCCGCGACCTTGCATCGTAGCGATCAAGTTGTCGCCGATCTCGGTTCCGAGCGGCCGGATGCCGCCGGGCACCTTGTCGGCGTCGACAAAGGTCGTGACGCCGACCTCGTTCCAGGAGATACCGCCCGTTCCTCCCAAATGGTATATCTCACGCGCCTCGCCTTCGCCAAGCAAGATCACAGTCAACGCCAGTGCCCACATCTGAACCTGTTTCACCGCATGTCTCCTTCGATCGAAAAAACGGCGGGGTTCACAGTCGCCCGCGAACCCCGCCCCTTACTGCCCAGATCAAGACTCGTACCGCAATAGGGCCGGCACTTGTTTTGATTTAGAAACTAGACTTGATCTGACCCCAAGTGCTAGTCTCGACTGCCGTTGGCAAATCGGCTTCTACTGGCGCGAGCAGATAATCGCCAAACTGATCGGCGTCCTTCGAGGCGCCAACGCCACCAAAACCCGACCAGTAAGCATCGTCATACGCGCCCGGATCGGCGTCTTTGTCACCCCAGTTGACCTCGATACCGACGATCTGGCCTTCGGCAAACGTATGCTCGACGCTGGCGTCGGCCCCGTCGGGATGGATATCGTCATAGGGCGTCAGGGCGATTTCGGTGAACATCTCAGCCGGCTCGAAAGTGTTGACATCGCCGCGCAAGAATGCACCGCCCCATTCGAGATAGGGGGGTTGTCCGGCCCAGGCTTTGGAACCGTCGATGATGCGGGTGTAATAACCGGAGGAACTGAAGATCGGGCCGGCCAGGTCGTAACGCTGTGCCTGGGAGCTGGCCCAACGGGTTTCGAATTCGTCGCCCTGGTCGAAGCCGCGGAATATGCCACCGGTGTGATCCCAGTCGGTGGTCGTCGACCACTTCTCGGTGTCATTGAGCGCGTCATCGGCGAGCCATGCGCCGTAATAGGCTTTGTTCTCCGTGGTGTTGTAACCCCAGACGAGCCAGGCGTTGAAATCACCCAAGTCCAACGGCGCGCCAAACTGGTTGAACATGCTTTCGCCTTGGATCTTGTAGACATCGCCGACAATATCCCAGTCCGACATGTCACCGTCCAGTTCCGGGGTCAAGCCATCGGGGAACTGGAACATAAACTTCATCTGGCCCTGATGGGCAAAACCGCTACCAACAGCCACCATAGAAATCAGCACGGCGGCCAGAATAGCTTGAAATTTCTTCATTATTTTCTCCTTAATGCAAATGAACGAATATAATACAATCAGACAAACGCCAATCCCAAACTACAGCTTGCGAACCTCCTTTCGTTAAATATAGGAACTAATAGCATATGCTTATTGGTAATAAATATATTAAAAACATCCCACTGTTTACAATTGATATTTTCCCATTCAATTTATTTATTTACAATGGCTTATAGTAATATCATCTATCTAATCCGGCATAGGCGGTCATAAAAATAGTACTAGTAGTGCTGGTCGGCAAGTTTTCAAAGGTTTCCCGCTGCAGGCGGAAACCGGTCTGCACGTGCAGTCTGTATCCGAGATAATCGGAGGCGTTGGCAAATTGGATCGCCAAAATCCGGCTATTGGAATCCGGCGCGAGATTGCGGTGCAATGGCATGCCCTCCGCGTCATCGCGGAATTGCTCGAAGTGGGACAATTCCAGCCCCAATTCGATAAGCGTCTGGCGCAACATCGGAAAACGGGCGATCAGAAACAGAGTTTCGGTCAACTCGCGCCGGGCCGGATCGCGCAACCGGAAGGGGCGCTCTCGGACGAACTCGCTCTTGACGCGCGGTTCGATCTCAAAGCGCCCTACGTCAAAAGTATAATCGGCCTTGTTGATCAAACCGACAAAGCTCGACACCCCGCGCAGATCGCCCTGCTGGCCGCGCTGGTTGTATACATCGACTTTGAGCTTGTTGATCACGTTTAGCCGGGACACCCGGCGAAAATCCAGTTGCAAGTAACTGGTATTGACCCAGGTGTCGCGCGCCGAGAGCGGGTCGAAGATGCGCTGCTGGGTGCCGCGGGAATTGGCCGGCTGGACCCACTGGAAGAGATTATTGGCGATATTGTCTTTGACCAGACGAAAATTCTCATAAAAGCGCAGCCGGCCAAAACTGGCCAAATCTCGGTCGTAGGTCAGCAGCAGATAAGTGCTGCGATTCTCGCCGTCCCCGTCGATCAGCGCCTCGCTCAACCGCCCTACCGTCAACCGCGCTTCCGGCGTGATGAACACACCACCGTAGACGTTATAGCCGCGGTGGTCGCGCCGATAGGGGTAGTCGGGCTCCTCGTCGTTTTCAAAACGGTCGACCCAACCATTGTTGTTCATATCAACACCAAAGAGAAACTCCGGCCGGTCGACGTGGTAGCGCAGGAAGGGCTCTTCGTAGTCCGGCACAAAGTTCTGCCGGTCCTCCGTGTCGTTCTGGTTGAAGTCGGAGATAAAGTCGTTGTTCTCGTCGAAACCCGGAAAAACGGCGTTGTCGACTAGCGGCTGCCCGAAGCGGTTCCAGTCGGGCCGCCGGTCCTGGTCGTCGTTGTCGTCGACGAACTCGTAGATATAGGACAGCTCGTTCTCGTAATCGATCTCGTCCTGGCGCAAAGTCCCCGCCAAAAAGGTGCGCGTCGAATAGGAATCGTCCATACCATAACCTTCCAAGAAGGCGAAGTAGGGAAACTCGACCCGCGACAAATTCATCATCCAGGCGTCGGCTTTTTTGATCGCCTTGCTGTGGTCGCGCAAGTTGGTGTTTGGGTATTGGCGATATTGTCTGTTGAAATCGTATTCGCCGTAGAAGTCGAAGCCCATGATCTTGTTCGCTTCGAGGGTGAAGCCGAAGATGACATTGGCGGTGGGCAGGCCATAATCGAATCTCAGCAAACGCTGGTTGGAATTATCGCGGATATTGCCCTCGGCCCGTTCCACCATTAGGAACACCGGCTGCGCGTCGCTATTGGTTTGCCGGTCGGAAGTAATTTCGACCCGGTAGTCGTTCGATATGACGAGTTCGAAAGTAACTTCCTCTATCACCGAAGGGTCCGGCCCGAGATAGCCCGGGTCGGTGAAATCATAGGACAGCACGATGCGCTCGTCGCCGTCGGCGGCGAGAAAACCCACGCGCTGAAACCCGCCTTCGCGGATCGGTTCGAACCCGACTTCGCTGCCCCTGGTCACGTTGCCGTCTACGTCCCGGATAATGATTTCGTCGTCAAAGAGCGCCGCGCCGCCGGCGCCGTCCTCGGGCGAATCGTCGGATAGGCGGATGATGATGCGGGAAATCGGCAATGCGTTCTGGTCAGTCGTCAGCGCCCCGCCAGCAAAGGGGTTGCCGCTAAAATCGTCGAGCAGCGTCTGGGTCTGAAAGGCCGTCACATACGTTGCCCCGACCTTGACGAAGTCACCGACATGGGTAATCGCGCGGCCGGCCAGCAGGTTGGTGGCGCTGGTCTTCTGGTCGGGTATATCGAGCGAAGTGGCCACCGCCGGCCGGCTCGGCCGGGCCAACAGCATCGTCGCCTGGTATTTATCGGCCGCAAAGTCCCACTGGATGCCGTTAAAACCCGGCTTTGAGAAGGTCAGTGGCGTCAGGGTGGTGCGGATCTCGTCCCCGATCGTCAGACTATAATGGAATTGTCCCAGGTTGTCGGAGGCGATCAGGACCTTGTTGAACCAAGAGCTAAAGCGGTTGGTCTTGAGGATACTGCTGCCGAATTGCTGCGGCCGGTCCTCCTGCCAGTCGTAAATAAGCCAACCACGGGTGACGAAATTACCGTAGATATCGTAAAAATAATCGCCCTCCTGGGTCGTATTGACATAGCGCTCGTATTGGTCTCGGGCGTAGTTAGTGTATTGCCATTGAGACCAACGGTACTCGTTGAAGAGCTCCTGCGGCACATACCATTTGCGCATCGAAGGGTCGAGCGCGTCGAAAAGCACGCCCGGCCCACGGGCCGAGAAATCCACCTGCCCACCCCGTTTCACCGAACCGACGCGGGATCCCAGATCCTCCTGGGCATGCAGCAAACCCGCCCCCGTCACCACACACCAGACGGACAATATCGAAATCAAGTATCGCGTGTTCAATTTTCCCTCCCTGCTTGTCCTCAGTATACTACAGCCACGCT
>DQLG01000271.1 GCA_015660315.1 Candidatus Latescibacterota bacterium | reverse complement strand
TTGTCGATCGCGGCGCCTTTTACCGTCGCGGTCCTCGGTGGTTTCACCTATCTCTATATCGCCGGCAGCTTGCATTCGGGTGATGATGGGATCTGGCGTTTCTGGCTTATTTACCTGGCGGCGCTGCTCTATATCTCGACCTTTTTCACGCTCGGCCTGCTGGTATCGGTGCTGACCCAGCGCACGGCCACTGCACTGCTGGTCTCGTTGATGGTGTGGATCGCTTGGATCTTGCTGGTGCCCAATGTCGCGCCAGTGGTCGCGGGGCTTTTGGCGCCGGCGCCGGGGCGGCAGATCATCGAATCGGAGAAGCGGGTGATCGACCAGGAGTTCCAGTTGCTGATGGAGGCTTCTAGACAGCGGCGTAACTCCACCCAAGCCGACTACGAGAAGCTGCAGAAGGAGACCGAAGAGCGTAAGAGCAAGCTCGACAAATTTTATCAGGACAAGACCAACGCGCAGATATCCCTGGGCGAGAATCTGGCGCGGTTGTCGCCCTCGGCTTGTTCGCTTTTCGCGATGACCCGGTTGGCCGGCACCGGCCCGGCGCTCTTTGAGCAATTCCACAATTCGCTGACCCGCTATCAAGAACAACACCAGGAATACCGCAACGACTTCTGGCGCTCCGGCAAGGTGCAGTACCAACAGGAGACGGGGCGGATGGAGGTCACCGATGAAGACTGGTTCCAAGCCGACGACCTGCCGCGTTTCCGGATGTTTGAAGAGGGACTTACCGAGAGCGTCGACGCGGCGCTTTTCGACGTGTTGCTGCTGCTGATCTACAACGCCGTATTTTTTATGCTGTCCTATATGTTTTTCCTGCGCTACGACGCGACCTAAGGGGCGAGCCATGTTAGTGCATATTATCCGCAAGGAATTGATCGACCAGATGCTCAGCCTGCGCTTTGCCATCGCCTGCGCGGTGTGTGCCTCGGCGCTATTGCTGAGCGCGTTGGTATTGGCGCGCAATTTCAGCGAGGCCAGTTCTATTTATCACATGAACCAGGTCATGCACCGCAACGACGTTTTGCAACGGACCCGGGTTTGGGACTTGTGGCAGGGAGTGACGGTGGACCGGCCGCTCAATGTCATGAACGCGCTGGTGGGCGGTATGCACTCTTCGCTCACCGAGAGCGTCAAGGTGCAGATGGGTAACCGATTGGATTTTCCCGAGGACTACGAGAAGAACCCCCTGTTGCCGCTTTTTCCCAAGGTCGATTTTGTCTTTATCACCGGGATTATCATGAGCCTCTTGGCACTGGCCTTTAGTTATGATGCCGTGTCAGGCGAGAAGGAAAGCGGCGTGTTAAAGTTGGTGATGTCGTATAGCGTGCCGCGAGATTTGGTGCTTATGGGCAAATGGATCGGCGGCTATTTGGCATTGGTATTGCCCTTTTTGCTCTCGTTTTGTGCGTCGATGGTGGTACTAATGCTTTTTCCCGAGGTTGTTATCGGACCGTCCGATGCGTTGGTGATTCTATCGTTGGTTGCGGCGGCCCTGTTGTATTTGGCGGTGGTATACTCGCTCGGGATCTTTGTCTCCTGCCGTACTGAAATGGCCTCGACTTCGATCACGGTGCTGTTATTGGTCTGGGTGGTTTTTATTTTGGCTGTGCCCAATATGGCGCCGTATCTGACCAGCCAACTATTGCCGGTGTCCTCGCGCGAGAGCGTCGACCGGGAGAAGGGGGAGATGCAGGGCGAGATGTCGCGCAAATACATGGCGGCCGTCGAGGAGGAGGTCAAGCGCAGTGGCAAGAACCGCAACCAGGTTGTTCAGGACAGCGTTTTCCAGGAAAAAATGAGGAAGGTGAGTGAAGAACACCAGCAGATGCTGCAGAAGGTCGAAGACAACTACGCGGTCAAGATTCAGGAGCAAACCCGGTGGTCGGGCATCGTCGCCCGGATTTCGCCGCTGACCTCCTTTAATTTAGCGGCCTTTAATTTAGCGGCGTCGGGCATTGAACAGGAACGTCGTTATATCGACGCGCTCAAAAAGTATAGCACTAGTTGGGAAGAGTACAGCAACGAGAAGCGCAAGGCGTGGGACGAGTTTATGAAGCAGCGGCAGCAGGCGGGTGGGGCGATGTCATTTAACCCTCAGGATATGGAGCGTTTTAACAACCTCGATCTGAGCGACTATCCACGGTTCCATTTTGAACATATGTCTTTTCGCGAAAGAGTCGTTTCGGTGTGGATGGATGTCGTGTTATTGGTGGTATGGGCGGTGTTGTTTTTCATGTTGGCCTATATTTCTTTTCTTCGCTACGATGTGCAATAAAAATATGCGTTAATTTTAGGGCGCGATTAAACGAGAAAATGCGACACCGATGCCTCTCTTTTTAAAATGGGATGTAGATGTCGCATTTTTTTTCTTACTATCTTAGAAATGTGATCGATCTCATTATTTTATATAAATTTGTATTGTGGGACATCGCGCGGCATGGGAATTGCGATTACTGGTATGAAGGGATAATAGATATGAGCATAAAAATTATATGGCTGACCATGGCGAGCGGGCTGTTTGCTTGCACTGAGAAGGCTTTAGTGGTAGATAAGAGTTTTGCCGAAGCGCTATCGCATATCGAGATCACGGACGAAAGACTCGACTT
>DQLG01000506.1 GCA_015660315.1 Candidatus Latescibacterota bacterium | reverse complement strand
TATAGATGGCGATATAGCAAAAGCATCAGAGCAAGAGTAAGCACCAAAAAAAAGGCGTCGCCATGCGGTACCACATGGCGTTCGATCCAATGATAGATCAAACGCGGCAATAGCGTCTCCAATAAACTAGCTGAGTAATGACTAGTCTCAGCACCAGTAGCACTAGGCCGGCTAGTAGCGGCATCCACCAACTGAATTCGCTAGCCACAGATATAACTGCTGGAATCTCTTTGCATGGGGTGAGCGAGACCTAATAGTTGGCCCAGTTAGGGTGTGAGATACAAGTATTTTGGTTTGTATAAAGTCTTCCGGGCTCAAATACCCGATTCGACTATGGGATCTTTCTCGATTGTAATGTTGACGCCAATCCGTGATGACTACTCGTGCTTCGCGCAGATTCAGTAGCATTTCCCGACTTAGACATTCGTCACGGAAACGGCTGTGAAAACTTTCGATGTATCCATTTTGCCACGGGCTACCCGGATCAATATAGATTGCCTTGATCCGATGGTCTCCGAGCCATCGTTGGACTTTAGCGGCGATAAACTCGGGGCCATTGTCACTGCGGATATAGCCAGGCACCCCATACTGGATCATGGCTTGCTCCAACACGCCTAAGACCTGAGCGGCGGTGATCTGCCATTCGACCTGGATGGCTAAAGACTGACGGCTATACTCATCTAACAGCGTCATCATTTTCAATGTGTCGCCGTTGTCGGTTTGATCAAAGATGAAATCCCAGGTCCATACGTGATGATGATGCGTGGTCTGAGTCGGTAATCCTGTAGAGACACCGCGTCGAGGAATCTTCTTTGGTTTCGTTCGGACTTTAAGCCCTTCTCGGCGACAAATGCGCTGGACTTGCTTACGACTTACCGTCCAACCTTCTCTTGCCAACAAGGCGCGGATGCGGCGGTAGCCGTAGCGCGGATGATGCCAAGAGAAAGCGATGATGCGCTGGTAGAACTGCTCTTGGCGATCGGTTAACGGTTTGGGGACATATCGATACGTCAAGCGAGGCAAATAAAGTAGGCGCAGGCCCTCCGCACTGAGCACAAGCGCTGCTGCACCACGTGCGCAACCACCAACTTTTTCTGCGCAGGGCTTAGCACTTTTTTGCATTGACCTCTTTGAGCACTCGATTTTCCAGCATCGATTCGGCCAACATCTTTTTTAACTCGGCGTTTTCTTTTTCTAATTCTTTCAAGCGTCTAGCATCGGCCAATTCCATATCGCCGTATTTCTTTTTCCAGCGATAGAACGTCTGCTCGGAAATATTGTGCTTACGGCAAACCGATTGGGCGGTTTCACCCCCATCGGCCTGCCGCAAAATGCGAATAATATCTTCGGTACTATGCGTTTTGCCTTTCATGAGTATTTCTCTATTTCGTTTAAGAAATACTCACCCCTAACTTGGGTCAACTATCGAAGGTCATCCCACCCCCAGATCATATTGTTTGACGGCCTATAGAGCCTGCTGCCGAATCATACGATCTTCTCTCCGATTGGGTCAGGCCGAGAATACCCCATAACAGACCCTCTCGGCCTGACCACTTACCCACCTGCGGCTACGGCCGCACGATACTACCGTCAGCCCGCCGGTCCGCCGCCGCGAAATACGCCTTGAGCGGCTCCGCCTTGAGCAACTTCGCCGCCTTCTCCTCGTCAATATCGATTCCCAACCCCGGCTGGCCGTTGCTGTACATATAACCGCCGTCCATCGTCGCGTGCCCCGGAAAAGCCTCTAATTCCTCGTCGCTGAAGTGGTTCTCCTCCTGGATACCGAAGCTATAACTCGACATATCCAGGTGCATCGCCGCCGCCTGGTTGACCGGGTCGTTGTCGCCGCCCTCCTGCCAGGCGGTGTTGACCCCGTAAAACTCACACAGTGTCGCGATCTTGCGGCAGGGCGTAATGCCGCCCCCCTTGGACACCCGCACCCTGACAAAGTCGATCAAGCGCTCGGAGATTAGCGGCAGATACTCGTGCACATTAACGAAGAGCTCGCCCATCGCCTGTGGGGTGGTGCACTGCTGGCGCATCAGGCGAAACCAGTCGATCTGTTCGGGCGCCAGTACGTCCTCCAAAAAATACAGCCGATAGTCTTCCAATCTTTTCGCCAGCGCCACCGCCACCTGCGGCCTGAGATGCTCGTGCACGTCATGCGTCAACTTCGGTCCGAAACCCAGTCGCTTGCGCAAAAAGTCAAACATTGCCGGAATGGCTTCAAGATAGGCCTCGTCGTCAAAGGCCGCCGCATCCGACCAGGCGTTTTTCGGTTTGATCGCGTCGTCCAAAAAACCGCCACCGCCATACCCGCCCAACTGGCAGCGGATCACCGGCCAGCCCTCGTCGATATAGCGCTGGATATCGTCGACCAAAGCCTCGTGATCCTGACCGCCGGCGTGTGCATAACAAGGCACCGCTGCGCGACTAGCCCCGCCCAACAAATCATACACCGGCATGCCGGCCTCCTTGCCCTTGATATCCCATAGTGCCATATCGATCCCGCCCAAGGCCGCGTTGAGGATGGACCCCGCGCGCCAATAACCGCTGGTAAAAAGTGACTGCCAAATATCCTCTATGCGGCTGACCTCGCGGCCGATCAGCATCGGGCCCAGACTCTCTTCGATCGCGGTAACCACCGTCGCGGCATGATAATGCTCGCTGGCCGAGCCGATGCCGTAGAGCCCGGGCTGGTCGGTGATGATTTTGACGATCACCCAGGTGCCGTTTGTACGGGTGCGAATACAGCGTACTTCCTTTATCTTGGCCATTTGTGCGCTCCTTTAGTAAATTTGAATTGAGCCTGCTTAAAGTCGTTTACTCCCACGAGGATCTTCCATGACCATCTTCCAGCCCTACGTCTCCCTCGAAAACTACATCGGCCGCCGCCTGCTGGCGCTTTTGGCCGCACTGGCCCTCGCCGATATCGTGATCCTCTTCAGCATCTCGATGAGTACTCTGCTCTCGGGCATGGGCGGCGGTACGCAAGAGATCGTGCGCACCCGAGCGATTGAACTCATCAACGCCGAGGGCCAACCCGTTTTGATCGCCACCACCGACGAACGCCAAAATGGCGTATTGTGGGTCGGCGCCCAAAATGGCCAGGGCGGTGTCAGCCTCAACGCCGACGCCTCAGGCAATGGCTTTCTCGTCGTCAACACCGCCTCCGGCATCCCGCAAGTCTCCGCCGTCGCCAGCGACCTAGAAGGCGGCGGCCTGCAGATCTACAACGCCGACGGCCAGCAACTGGCCTTTGTGGGCGCCAGCGAAGGCGGCAGCGGCCACCTGACCCTGCACGGCGCAAAGGGCGACCTTTTGGTCATAGCGGGTGAGGACCAGGACAGCGGCCTGTTGATGGTAAACAACGACCTGGGCACCAATATCTTTTTGGCCGGCGCCGATTCGGCGCAAAACGGCGGTATCCTGCTCAATGGCCGCCGGGGACACAATTTGATTTACGCCGGCGCCGGCGCCGGCGGCAATGGCGGCGTGCATGTCAACGCCGCCAATGGCGCCAATCTCATCTTCATCGGCGCTGACGAGCAGAACAACGGCACCCTCGGTATCTGGGACCGCAATGGCCAGGGCAGCGTGTTAAAGAAATAACCCAGATAGACCGCTGTACGCATCACCGCACCACCCCCCACCTTCCGCTCCACTGGGAAAGAGCAACATCCCGCTCTTCGCGTCAATCTCTCTGCTGTAAATGGTGACTAATTCACGGAATTTAGCGGTGTATTGCGGCAACTTATGTGTGTTGTTGGG
The DNA here is from genome assembly GCA_015660315.1 of Candidatus Latescibacterota bacterium. Lineage (GTDB taxonomy): Bacteria > Latescibacterota > UBA2968 > UBA8231 > UBA8231. The sequence goes on along the minus strand of DQLG01000506.1, from coordinate 4,125 downwards.
CTAGTGTGACGGTTGTGGCTACGGGTGGGCGGTCGGGTCGAGGGGTGGCACCTTCGCTCATTCTCGCTTTGCTATCCTGCAAAGCTCCGAGGACTGTCTAACCAGATTTCACTTCCTGTGAAATCTGGGACAGCAGCCGCTACGGTGCCACCCCTCGACCCGACCTTGGAAACTTTAGCGATTTCTTGTAAAGACATGATTAGATCTTATAACCGAATAATCTGCTTACTTATTATTATGAGATTTCAAAGCGAATTTTTACCTATGGAAATTCAGATCAGGTAATTTACAAAAACACCAAGAAAAATTATAAACTTCCTCCATGTATTTGGATTTTATATCTGATAAACTACAAAACAACCGGATAAAACTTCGAAGGTTTCTTCGTAGCATTGAGATTTCACACCGGATAATAACACAGAAGTAGCGGAAACCCTCGATGGGGCCGTCATCGTCGATGCCAACGACGACCTACTCGTAGAAGTCGTCAACAATCTGCGCGGCCCACGCGCCATCATCTTCGGCCCCGCCGGTTCCGACCTCGCCAATGAGCTTTTTGTCATTAATTTCATCGGCGCCGAAGCCGCCTGGGTACGCGATTTCGGAGACGATGGGCAGCAGGTGCTCGGCATCCAAAACAGCCTCGTCGGCGCCATCGCCGTGGCCATGGGCTCTGACGGCCTGTTCTACTTCGCTTGTCTCACCCCCGTCATGGGCTCCAACTTCGGCGTGGTCACCGTGCGCGATTTCAACAGCCGGGTCTCCGACTTCCAGTATGCCGGCGTCTCCGGCCCGACCGGCGTGGCCATCGACGGCCAAAACCGCGTCTATGTCGCCAACCACCGCAATGGCACCATTTCCCGCGTCTATGTCGGCGATGGCAGCTCGCCGGGCGCGCACAGTGCGCAGACGCTGGCCGGGGACCTAAGCTTCGGCAGCGACAACCTGCCCAACCACCTGTTCTTGGATGCAGCGGAAAACCTCTATATCTGCGAGACAGCGGCCAACCGCATCCAGCTCTTAAGCGGCAGCGATCTCGGCATCTTCGCCAGCCAGGGCTTAAACCAACCCGTCGGCATCGCCCAGCGCGCCAACGGCAATTTCCTCGTCAGCAACCACGGCAACGGCACCATCGTCGAGCTGAATGCCGGCGGCGAGGTGGTGCAGGTAGGGTGGATACGGGATTGGGCGCGGAGGTGCTCTACGGCATCACCGTGCGCGCCAACGGCGAGATCTACGTCGTGGCCGACAACCGGGGGGATGGTTCGGTGTTTCGGGTGAATATGCCGTAGAGCTTAAAAAAGACTCGCCACGCACGGCCGGGCTCAGGAGCTTATAGGCCCCATACGCTAATGGTATCATGCCGTGTATGGCGAGCTTGTACTAAGGACCCTTGGATCGGCGCAACGTGACATGCCGCAAATTGGCCTCGCGGCAGGAGATGCTTCAAACGAGTAGTGCACTTTCCACACCCGCCCCTTTCAAGGTCACCTCGACTTCGCAATCTAGAATATTCAATAGCGTGAATAACTGCCGGACCGATTTACTATAATTGGTCTGGTCGAGCAAACGGTAGTATTGCGCCGGCGAGGTGCCCAGACGCCGGATAATCTCGCGAGTGCCCAGCGGCGACCGCTCAACCGCCCGTTGCGCCGCAAGGGTCATTTTGTACAGCAGCATGTCCGCCCTATAGCTAGGGTCTTTATTGTACTCCAACACATGGTCTATATGGACCGTGCCCTTGGCGCCGGACGCGAGCCTGTAGACAAAACCTTCGCGGCCGAGTTCCTCATCAACATAGATATCGACGATCTTGTCTTCCCGACCAGGCGTCGGGCGCACGACGGCATAGGGCAATAGATATACCTGGCCTCGCGTATGCACCTCAAAGGCCTTCTTGCGGTTGTTGGGCACGACCTTATTAATCTTCACAGCACCCCCTCTTCTTTCAGTTCCTCGATATATTTCAGGATCTGTCGCGTTATCTGCCCCTTCATCGGCCGGTCGTTTTCTAAATCCCACTTGACGACCAACTTGCCCTCCCGGTAGACATGGATATGGTATGGCGGATGGTCGCCGGTCCAATACACGAAGATGAAATTCCCGCGTTTTATCCTGCCCATTATTTTATGTTACCATTTATGGTAACACTTGTCAATTGAGATTATATGCTGCCGAGGTGTGTTTAAGGGCGACAAAACAGCGGTAACCAAAAATAGCCCGCCACGCAAAGCTCCGCCCAGGGGTATTGAGCCCAAGGGCCTTGGAATCCATGCTGCAATGCGTGGCGAGCTAAATAAAGGGCTCGCCATGCGCAACAAGCCGCCGGGATATAGGTCCCAGCGGTTATATACTATCCGCTGCGCTTGGCGAGCTTATACTAAAGACCCCGGGAATCGGGAAAACGTGACCGGAGCAAAAAAGGGGCTCGCGATGCACAGACACGTAACCGACACGGGGTATGAAGCCCCGAACGGCACACCGTATACTGTCGCGAGCTTATATAAAGACCCCGGAGCCGGAGAAAACGTGACAGGATGCCGATCGACGTTATGATCATGAGGTTAATACGATACAGCGATGGTACGCAACTCCTCGTCCTTACCGCTAGCCGCCCCCAGGTCGATCTTGCACAGATACACACCGGGCGGCACGCGGTCGCCGGCCCGGTCGCGCCCATCCCAGCGGTATTGCTGCACATCGGCGTCGACGGCAACCGGGAGCTCGGCGATGTTGTGGCCGGCCAGGTCGAGAATATGCACGCGCGGACTCGACTCGGTCAGTTTTAGCACGATAAAACGAATGGACACTTCGTCGTTAATACCGTCGCCATTGGGCGTAAAGGCGGCAGGTGCGATGTTCAGGTCGGTGATGAGTTTGTCGCGGCCAACCAATTCGGGCAGGAAAACGATCTGCGCCTGCCGCTCCACATCCTCGACGCTCTGCCACAAATCGGGGCGCTCGCTGTCACCGAGTTCGGCGCGGAAGACTGTGGCATACGAGAGCACGCGTGTGGTAAATTCCAGCTCCAAGGAGTCCTGCAGGACCCGGTCGGGCAGGACGATGACCAATCGCGAATCGCCGTCTTGTTCTAGCGCCACCGGCTGGGTGGGCTGCCCGCCGATGCGCAACTGCAGTTCGGCGGGGTCAATTTCGCCGGGTAAGGCCAGGCGCACGCGGTCAAAACCCGAGTCGAGTGCGTCGGACGTCGGCCACAGCGCGTAGGTGAAACGGGTCTCGGCATTGACCTCGGCCAGGCGCGGCAATACCCGCCCCACAGCCCGCTGCACTAGCGCGTCCTCGAACTCGATCGACAAGGCATTGAGTGCGGGAGCAACCTCGGGGTTTTCCGTCGACAAGGTCAGCTCCAATTGCACGAAGCGCCTGGGCGTATCCGACTGGAATTGCTCACCCGAGATCTGGTAGAAATTGCTCCACTCGCCCCAGTCGCCGCCGGCAACGACGGTCGTATCCACCGCGCCGCGCAGCACCTTGGGCGAGTTGGTCCATTTCAGTTCCGTCGTCTCGGCGCCGGTGCGGTCGAAGAAGGTATAGACTTCATCGAGCATATTGCCCGAGCGCGAGCGCAACTGCAATTTGCTGTCGGGGGGCAATTCGACGTCCCACGACAGGTTCTTGATCGCCTTGGCCCGGCCATCGCCGCTGAGCTGGCCCAGATCGATAAAGTCCGAGCGCGTGATCATTTGCGCCGGATGACCAGGCGAAAAGATCATAAACTCCATCGGCTTGGAAAACCAGCCATTGTCCTCGTGCCCGTGCCAGAAGATATAGCGGATCTTGCGCGGGGCGAAGAGGTAGCGCAAATGGCGCACATTGCGCTCCTGCACCGACGGCGCGTCGATGGCCATCTCCTCGCGGAAGAGCAGGTCGAAATCGAGGTCTCCGCCGGTGGTCAACTGGCCGTCGGAAAAAAGCAGGTTAAAACCGCGGCCGTGGTGCAAACCCTCAAAGAGAAAACTCGACAGCGCCTCGCCGCGATTCTGGAAATACATAAACAGCTCATCGACCCAGAACAACGCCCCCAAGTCGACCTGCCACCACATCCCACCCTCCCGCCAACCGCCCTTGGTGCCGCCAGAGGTCACGATAACAGCGAAAGAGTCC
>DQLG01000393.1 GCA_015660315.1 Candidatus Latescibacterota bacterium | reverse complement strand
GCCGAAACGCCCGGAAAACTCATCAAAGCGATCGAGCAATTCCTGTCTACTTTTCATCTCAGTGCTTTGCGGCGAAGCCCAGGCCCAGAGTTGGCTTTCGCGTGGCCGGGTGGCGAAGTAGGTGTCCGATTGTTCGTCTGGGGCCTTTACGACCTTACCCTCGACGCGTATCTGTCGATCCAGTTCCCGCCAATAGAAGACCAACGCCGCATAGGGTCTTTCACATATTTCTAGGCCTTTGCAGCTTTGGTAATGGCTGTAGAACGAAAAACCCTGCGGGCCGAATTCGCTGAGCAATACCATTCGCGCGGCGGGGCGACCCCGCTTGTCGACGGTAGCCAAGCTCATGGCGTGGGCGAGGCCAATGTTGTGGGCGCGGGCTTTGGCGTACCAGGTCGCGAATTCATTGAGCGGGTTGGGGTGCAGATCGGACATCTCTAGATAGGGGTCGGTCATTTTGCAGTCCGCTTCATATTGAAATCGCTTCCTTCCAAACTTTCGAAGCCTCCATAATTTTCATAGAGCCCATGCACGTCGGATGTGGCCAATGAAAATGATCGCAAATTTTGTAGCATCGGATATTGCATTATATGCGCGACTCCGGTATTGAGGTTGATGCTGAGATAGGGCTGTCTGGACATATGGGACCTTCATGGCGCGATGGTCTCCTCAATATATAAAGCGGGGTGTGCACTAAGAAGGGACAGTTGGCAATAAGTGCCTGGGACACAAGCGAGCGGGTGGGGTATTGCGATAATTCATCGCAACGGCGTTTTTAGTTTGCAGAAGCGGTGTGTGGACGGATTCGGTGAGGGTATCTCTTCGCTCATGTCGCTGACCTGGGAGGCTCCGAGGGCAGTCTCCAATTCCACTGTCCTGTGGAATCGGAGACTGCAAAGCCGCTGCAGAGATACCCTGACCTAATCCTGCAGACATTTCTCGATTGGCACTATACTAAAACAGAGAATTAACCAATACTGGGGATGGATATTATGATTGACGCCAAAGCTGTTCGCGCAAACCCGGACGCTATGCGCGAGGCGGTTCGGGTGCGGAAGGTGGATCCGGAGAAGGCCAATGTCGACCGCTGGTTGGAATTGGACGAGGCGCGCAGGGAGCTGCAGAGTCGGATCGATGGGCTGAACGGGGAGAAGAAGGAACTGGCAAAGATCGGTAAGAGCGACCCCGATGCAGCTCGGCAAAAGGGACAGGAGTTGCGCGAGCGGGGGCGGGAGATGGAACAGGAATTGGGGGGTATTGTGGCGGAGTGGCAGGAGATTGCGGACTGGTTCCCGAACTGGCCGCATCCGGATATGCCTGAAGGCGCGGGTGAGGAGGAGAATGTCGAGGAGAAGGCCTGGATTCCCGGGCAGGGGTATTTGTCGGCGGAGAAACTGGGCCGTGGCGAGACTAGTGGTCAGCATATGCCCAAGCGGCCAGTGCATGCGACCGACCAGGATTTCAAGCCTTTACACCACGCGGAACTCGGCATCAAGCTCGGGGGGATCGATACTTTGCAGGGCGGTCAGGTGTCCGGGTCGCGCTTTGCCTATTTGCGCGGTGATGTGGCGCTGATGCAATACGCGCTGAGCCAGTTGTTGATTGATGAGTTGTTGGGCCGGGGATATGAAATGTTCGTACCGCCTCTTTTGGTGCGCGAACGCGCACTCTACGGCACCTCGCATTTCCCCGAAGGCCGCGACCAAGTCTATGGGATCAAAACGGATAATGTCGAAGAGGGCACGGATCTTTTTCTTGTGGGATCCTCGGAACCGACGAACTTCAGCTATTTTATGGACCGCACGCTGGACGCGGCCGAATTGCCCGCTAAGATCTTCGCTTATACGGCTTGTTTTCGCTCTGAGGCCGGATCTTGGGGCAAAGACGTCAAGGGCATCAAGCGGGTGCACCAGTTCGACAAAATTGAAATGAACGCCGTATGCCTGCCCGAACAGTCCGAAGAAGTCTATGAGGAATTCGGACAGGTTAACGAATGGCTGTTACAGCAGTTGGAACTACCCTATCGAATCGTCGACAAATGCCATGGCGACGCCGGTTATCTCGCCAGCCACCGGCAGCGGGATTTGGAAGTGTGGATGTCGGGCTCCGGCGAGTTTATGGAGGTGATGACGGATACTAACGCTACAGACTATCAGGCCAGGCGTTTGAATATTCGTTACAAAGGCGAAGAGGGGCGCGGTCACTGCCATCTGGTCAATGATACCGGGTGCGCGATGGGGCGGCTATTAATCTCGATACTGGACAATTACCAGCAGCCGGGCGGGGTAGTGCAAGTGCCCGCAGCACTGCAGCGGGTCGTCAAGAAAGAACAATTGGAACCAGCGGGAGGAAAATAGTGGGCAAGAGACTCGACGGCCGGGAAATATCGGCCGAAATGCGCGCGGAAATGAAGGTGGATATCGAAGGCCTGAAAGAAGAGCATGACCTAGTGCCGGGTTTGGCGGTGGTGTTGGTGGGAGACAATCCTGCTTCGCTGTCCTACGTGCGTTCAAAGGGCCAGGCGTGCGAGGAATTGGGTTTGCACTCGGTGCAGGTCGACCTGCCGGCGGATTCGAGTACTGAGGATGTATTGGCGGCGGTGGAAAAACTGAATCAAGACGAAGCCGTGCACGGAATTTTGGTGCAGTTGCCGTTGCCGGGCCAAGACGAACAGCAAGTGGTTAATGCAATCGACCCGGACAAAGACGTCGACGGCCTGCATCCGGTGAGCTTGGGGCGGCTGGTGCGGCAGGAGGAGGGTTTCTGGCCCTGCACGCCGCATGGGGTCTTGCAGATCCTCAGCCGCAGCGGGATCGAGGTCAAGGGCAAGCACGCGGTGGTCGTGGGGCGCAGCACGCTGGTCGGGCGGCCCGTCGCCAATTTGCTCGGGCATAAAGCCGACGGCGCCAACGCGACGGTGACGCTGTGTCATACCGGCACGCATGACTTGGGTTATTTTACCCGCCAGGCGGATATCCTGATCGTGGCGGCCGGTTTCCCCCAGGGTATCAAGGCCGATATGGTCAAGGAGGGGGCGGTGGTCATCGATGTCGGCATCAACCAGATCGACGATCCGTCGCGCGAGCGGGGTTGGCGTCTGGTCGGCGATGTCGACTATAAAGAGGTGCGAAAGAAGGCCAGCGCGATCACGCCAGTGCCCAACGGCGTCGGGCCGATGACGATTGCGCTATTGCTGTACAATACCGTATGGTCTGCTAAGCGAAAACACGGGCTGGAATAAGCTCGGTTATATAAGTTTCAATGGAAAAGGGG
>DQLG01000841.1 GCA_015660315.1 Candidatus Latescibacterota bacterium | reverse complement strand
TGCTCGGTAGCACGCGCTTTAAGACGCGTTGGCTCGCTTTGCACTTGAGCCGTTTTCAGACCGCCTCGTATGCGACGAGAGTATACGAGTTCGAGGCCGATCTGCCCGGATCGGTGAGTATCCGTCCACTATATGGCTCGGGTTGGCGTGCTTATGCGTTGGTTTCGGTCGCCGTTGGGGGGTGGTCGGTGAGTGCGCGGTATCGCTTGCAGTGGGATCGACGGCTGCGGCGCTATAGTGGTCTACAAGTGGATTGGCTCGGCGGTGACATTGACAAGCGATAGTTGCTTGGATAATTTGAGGATATACACTCTGTAGAAGGTTTTTTCATGCCCTCAGATGCCCAAATTCATTACGATTTAGAAGACCTATTGCGCCGTCTCAATGGGATCGGCGTGGCGTTATCTTCCGTACAACATAATCTCAATGCACTGCTTGAACGGATCTTGCAGGAGGCGCGCCGTTTTACCCGCGCCGAGGCCGGTACCCTCTATCTGGTCAAGAGCGAGCATTTGACCTTCGAAATAATACAAAACGACAAGTTGCAGATCTTTGTCGGTGGTAGCCACGGCAAAGCCGATATCCCCCCGGTCGCACTCAACAGGGAAAGCGTTTCGGGTTATGTGGCGGTTACGGGCGAAACCCTAAATATCGCCGATGTCTACGCCGAGGATGGCCGGCAGTTCGAGGGGCCGCGCAACTACGACCGGATGACGGGCTATCACACCCGTTCGATGCTGGTGGTGCCAATGCGCGACCACGAGGACCAGGTGATTGGCGTATTGCAGTTGCTCAACGCGCTCCCATCCGAGGCGGGTGAAGCCGTGGCTTTTTCCGCCGCGGATGTGGCGTTGATCGAGTCGTTGGCCTCGCAGGCGGCCGTGGCGATCAACAATGTGCGGTTGATCGCCGACACCGAGGCGCTCTTTGAGTCGTTCGTACAGGTGATGGCGACCGCGATTGACGAACGGTCCCCCTATACGGGAGGTCATATTCGCAGAGTGGCCGAGTTGACGATGGTCATGGCCAATGCGATTAACGCGAGTTCGACGGGCTATTTCGCCGACATCGCGTTCAGCGAAGAGGAACTCGAAGAGCTCAGGATGGCGGCCTGGATGCACGATATCGGCAAGATTACCACGCCCGAATGGGTTGTCGACAAGCCGACCAAGCTGACGACGATCTTTGATCGTGTCGAACTGTTGCGGCTGCGTTTCGCGCTGGCCCGCAAGGAACTCGAATTGCAGGTTGCTCGCGGGGTGCTCAACGCGGACGAGGGCCAGCGCCTTATGCAAGAGATTGACGGGGACTTCGACTTTATTGCCCGCGTGAATATGCCCGGCGAGTTTATGGCCGACAAGGACTTGGCGCGGCTCAAAGAAATTGCGGCCAAAACTTTCGTGCAGAACGGGGAGCGGCAGTCCTATATAAAGGACGAAGAACTGGAAAACCTGTCGATTCGCAAGGGCAGCCTCACCGATGCCGAAAGGCAGAAGATCAACGACCACGCGGCGATGAGTATCAAGATGCTCGAACAGATCCCCTTTACCCGCAAGCTGAAACAGGTGCCGACCATCGCCGGTGCCCACCATGAGAAACTCGATGGAACCGGCTATCCGCAAGGTTTGCGGGGCGAACAGATCTCTTTGCAGGCCAGAATCCTGGCCCTTGTCGACATCTTCGAGTCGCTGACGGCCGATGATCGGCCCTATCGCTCTAAGCCCTTGTCGCGGGAATCGGTTCTGGGCATCCTACAGGATATGGTCGACTCCAACCATATTGACCAAGAGGTACACGAGATGTTCAAGCGCGAAGATCTCTTCGCTAAGCTCGATACAATCAAAGCCGAGATGGCCCACGAGCGTAAGAAGCATTGATGGAGCCGCGCTTATTGCGCCTAGTTCCCCTGGTGCTGGGGAGCTTTTTTTTTATCTAGGCGTCTTTATAAGACTATGACGCAAATGCAAATCGCAGCATCCCCAATAAAGTCCATTGTCATCGTCGTATTGCTCATGCTCGGGGTGGCCAGTGCCGGTGCCGATATTCTGCAGAACGGCTCCAGCCGCATCGGGCAGATACATGCCCTAACCCTCTTCGCTCGTTTCGCCGACGAAAGTGACCTGGGTGAGGAAGTGCCGGCTTTCTCCACGGGCATCTTCGCTGCCGAGCAGCCGGGCAGCCTGACCCATTTTTATCGTGAGATGTCGCGCGGGCAGTTTGAGCTTACGGGCGAGGTTTTGCCGCGTTGGTATGCGGCTCGTAGCGAGTCCGCGGTCTATGTCGCCCCTAGCGGTAACTTCGGTGATTTTGTCGGTGAGGTGCTGGAGGCGGTTGACGACGACGTCGATTTGGGCCTCTACGATAACGACGGGCCCGACGGCGCGCCTAATTCGGGCGATGACGACGGTTATGTCGACTTCATCTTTGTCGTTACCCGATCGGCTCCGCAGGGTTTTATCATCGATGCGGCGACCGGTGTTGCGCAACTGGGCCTAGGTGGCGATTTCATCAGCAAGGATCCGGCCAGGCGCGGCGGTTGGATTCGGGTGCGCGCCGACAGCGGCAGCGGTGGAGTCGGCGGCACGATACAGCGTGGACGGTCCCTGGTCGAGGCGGTGGGCAGTATGGCACACGAGTTCGGGCATTTTTTGCTCTTGCCGGATCTCTATGATCTCGATTATGATGCCGATCCGGAACTCGGTCCAGTCGACGATTCGGGCGGTATCGGCTATTGGGGGTTGATGGGGCATGGCAACCGCGGTTGGGATGACGCGGGCGGTCCCAATCCGTTCAGCGTTTGGAGCCTGGGGCAGTTGGGTTGGCTCGGTGTCGCCAATGGTCAACTGGAAATTTTGAGTGAAGACGTCGACGACGCAGTTTTCGAGGATGTCAATGCCGGTGGCACCGTCTATATGTTGCCCGAGCCCGATGGCTTGGGCTTTTTCCTCGTCGAGTTTCGCAGTCGGCAGACCAGCTACTACGAACGCAATCTGCCCGCGGAAGGGCTCTTGATTTGGCACGTGAATACCGTGCGCGGCAGCAATGACCTGGAGTCAGCCAAGCTGCTCGATCTGGTCTGTGCCGATGGTCTCTATGCCGATGCCGGTTTTCCATTGGGCAGTGAACCGAGTCCTTTCTCGGGGCGCGACAATCTCGACTACTGGGCCCATGACGAGGATTACCGCATCGCCTTCGGCGGTAATCTGGGCGACGCGACCGATATCTTCGATGGCGAGCGCTTTACCGATTTCTGGGCCGCGTCCAACCCGGCTTCCTCGCCGGGTATCAGCGTTAGCAATATCCGGGGTCAGGGCGAGCGTATGGTGGCCGATCTCAAGCTGCGCGACCCGCGCCGCGCCGGGCCAATAGACACCGACCAGGTTTGGAGTGATCGTATCGAGTTGGTCGGTGACATAACGGTCTTGCCCGGCAGCCATCTCAATATTCTCGCTGGCACCGAGATACTTGTGGGTCCGGATGCGTTGCGGGTTGGAGACGATCAGGATCGGGTCGAGCTTGTTGTGTATGGCACATTGACTACCAATGTTTCGGGACGAGAGCAGACGGTTTTTCGCTCGCTAGCTGCCGATCCGCAGCCTGGGGATTGGCAAGGTATCAGGTTGGGCCAGCCGGGCTCGGCCTTTTTGCGCCGCACCCGTATCGAGCATGCTCGCTATGGTCTATTCGCGGAGAAAATAAATCGCGCTCTTACCCTAGAGGAAGTGGAGGTCTTCAGGGCTGGCGAAGACGGAATTCACCTAGCAGAGGTTGTAGAGGAGATAGAGCTCAACGGGGTTTTGGTAGAGGAGTCGGGGGGCATCGGGATTATGGTGGCGGGGCCGGGTTTGACACGGGCCCGCTTAGTTGATTCGCGTTCGAATGGGGCCGCCGGTTTTTTGCGCCAGGGCGGCTTTCTCGAACTCGTCGATAGCCGTTTCAGCGACAATGGCCTCGCCGTTGTTGACGGTGCTAATCTATTCTTGGGACGCGAGGTCAGCGGCAGGGTGACCAATAATGCTTTTAGCGGCGGTGTCGGGATTCGCTGTGTCGAGACGCGCGAAGTCATTATCGCCGAGAATATCCTAAATAATCACCAAGTTGGCATTCTATCGATCAGCGCCCGTCCGCGGATCACCGGTAATCAGTTCAACCACAATGAACTGGCCTTGCAGGTCGAAGGGGTCGCGGTACCGGCGCGGTTGGATTTGAATGTTGTGCAGAACACGGAGCGTCTGCTCGAAAGCGGAGCCAGCCGCCCCTTAACAGCGACCAACAACTGGTGGGGCCAGCCAGACGCCAACTGGATCGAAGCCCGGGTCAGTGGTGATGTGCACTGGCGCCCCTTTCTCAATTTCGATCCGCGCGTGCCCTTGGCTTTCGCCCTGAAGCAGAATTATCCCAATCCGTTTAATGGTACGACGCTGATCGATTATCAAATTGGGATCAACGATCCGATCGTCGCCGGGCTTACCCAAGTCACGGTGGAGGTTCGCACGATCACTGGAGGGTTAGTCCGGCGGCTTGTCGATGAATTGGCCGCCCCGGGTTTTTATTCCACACAATGGGACGGGCGCAACCAACAGGGTGAACGAGTGGCCAGCGGCATCTACTATTATCAGTTGACCATCGGGCCGATCGTGCAACTCAATAAGTTGCTCTTCCTCAAATAATGACCATTTGGGGATGGCGCTACCGGCAAGGGAGAACTATTTTCCTAGAGTATGCCCAACTAGGCAGGCCCACTTGAGATAGGCCCTTGGGTACGGGCGAATCGCCAGTACAATATGTAGGGGTCGTTCATGTTTTAGCCCGGGGGTATAACCCTGGGCTTTTCTTATCTAACTTTTTTATTTTATTCAAGATATGAAGATAGAAGCCGATCATTTAATCATAGGAAGTGGCATCGCTGGCCTTTTTTTTGCTCTTAAAGCAGCGAGGCATGGTTCGGTGGCAATCGTCACCAAACGCGAACGGCGAGAATCCAATACGCAATATGCGCAAGGAGGCATCGCCGCTGTTATTGATGCGAGCGACTCAGTGGCCAGCCATGTAGAAGATACGCTCGCGGCTGGCGATGGGTTGTGCGACCGGGCGATCGCGGAAGCGGTTGTTGCCGAAGGACCGGAGGTCGTACGCGAATTACTCGCGATCGGGGCTCAATTCAATGAAGTGAGTCCCGGCGTATTGTCATTGATGCGCGAAGGGGGCCACTCGCATGCCCGGGTAGTGCATGCCGACGATATGACCGGCCGCGAAGTGACCCGGACCTTGGTTCGCGCAGTGGAAGCGCTGCCCAATGTAACGCTATACGATCACCACTTGGCGGTCGATCTGATCGTCGATGTTGAGGGCCGTTGCCGCGGAGCCGGCGTATTGGATGTCCAGGATGGACAACTGATCGAAGCTTTGGCACCGGTGACCTTGTTGGCCGCGGGAGGCTGCGGGCAGGTGTTTTTACATACGACTAACCCGCGCGTGGCCTCGGGGGATGGGGTGGCCATGGCCTGGAGGGCCGGAGCGAATGTGGGCAATATGGAATTCACGCAATTCCATCCAACGATGCTCTACGATCCGGGCGGGCCGTCGTTTTTGGTTTCTGAGGCTCTGCGCGGTTTTGGCGCGGTCTTGGTCGACGGTCGTGGCGAGGCGTTTACCGATTCGCTGAAGACCCGTGATAAAGTTTCGCGGGCGATTGTCAGCCAGATGCAGGAAAGCGGAGCCGAATGTGTCTATTTGGATGCCACGATCAAGGACGCGGGCGAAACGCGTCGCCGTTTTCCCAATATTTACCAGCATTGTCTGGGGACTGGTGTCGATATGACGAAACAACCGATCCCGGTGGTGCCGGCGGCCCATTATATGTGCGGC
>DQLG01000273.1 GCA_015660315.1 Candidatus Latescibacterota bacterium | reverse complement strand
GGTTGATGGCTCGTTCCAGCTCTTGTGGGGTATCGATCATGATGATCTCGATGCCGATATTGCGCACCGCGTGGTCATAGGTGTTGCGCGAAGAACGGGGTATGATGACTTGTGTTTTGTCTAATCCGGTCAGGTCAGGGATGCGGATGAGTTTTTCGGGGTTGCCGCCGGTCACGCAGGCAGCGGTGACGTGTTTCAGCCCGGCCGCGCAACCCGCCGGGATCAGGCCCCATTCGGCCCCGGTGATTTCAGCCAGTCTTCTGCCGACTCCTTCGGCTAGTTCGTCGTATTGCACAAAATGCCTCGATGCGGCTTTCATCGCCGTTAAGACTTCTGGACGTTCGATGGAGCCGCCAATAATCGTAAAGGTCCCGCGGCAATTGATAATGGGTTCGACGCCTATGGAGCGGAATATATTCTCGTCTTCACCGGGTGGAGTCATCATGATATTCCTTTCGATAATACGCTTGTTGCGCATTCATTGGCAGTGGGCTCAGATCGTGCCAGGTCTTGTGTACTCGTAGCTATTTTGTCGCTATGGTGCATCTGTTCGTGGAATTCTTGCGGTATTTTTTTCGTCGAGTCATCCATTTTCATGCGCCAGCGCGCAACTTGCGGGCGTGCCGTCGGCTTCGGCGAAGACGGTGCCGAATTCTTCTTTCGACACCGAATGCGTACTTATGCCGCGATACTGGAACTGCAATGCGCGCCGGCGGTTCGCTGTGTGGTTGGGCGGAGTCTGGTGCGGCAGCATGGCGGAGAAGAACATAATGCCGCCGGCTTTAAGCGGCACGGCTACGGCTTGGCCCTTGTCGATGCGGTCGGGCAGAATCTCGCAGTCGATGGTGTGGTGGTGCCTGAGCGCGCCGAGTCGGTGGCCGCCCGGCAAGATATGCATGCAGCCATTTTCGATGGTGGTGTCATCCAGAGCGATCCAAGCGGTGGCGATCTTGTCTAGAGGCAGCCAGTTGAAATAGGCATTGTCCTGGTGCCAGGGTTTCTCCGAGCCGATTAGCGGTGGTTTTGATAGCGCCATCTCCGCTTTTAGGATGGCTTCTTCGCCGATTAGTTGGGCGATGAAACCGGCTATCCTGGGATGTTGGATCAGGTCGATAAAGGTCTGATGTTCGCGGTGGTAACTGAATAGCTTCCTAAACTTGAGCTCCGCCTCATCGATGGGCAGCGCCAAAGGGTCGATACCGGCCTCGAAGTGGATACCGAAGCCACTATCCGGGTTGACGACTTGTATGCCCGCGTAATTTTTGCTCGCGTCCGGTCGTTCGCGCAGCTCGGCTTCGCCGCGGTGCGCACGTTCCAGCAATTGGCAGGTAATCTCTGTCAACGCTGAGCGGGCTGCGGTGATTTCATCCGCGGTTAACGCGTTTTCAAACGCGACGCAGCCTATTTCGCTAAACTGCGCGAGATGCTCGGGGCCGAGCGTATCGGGGCATTCGTCGACGATTAACTTCGTATCGTTATAGGCCATTGCTGCCATTCCTTCCCAGGGAATCTTTTGATTGCAGATCGTTTTAATGTGCCGGTGCGTTGAACGTGGCCTGCGCCTTGTCCCGTTCCCGCATGCGGATATATTCCCACTCGTAGGGCGCTTCGCGCAACCTGGACGGGCCGTTGCGTACGTCGATGCCCATATCGGCGGCTTGCGGATAATGGCTGTAGATCATCAGGCGCCGAGGATTACCCGAGGTATTGGGGCGCGAGTTGTGGATTAGCAGCGACGAGAAGAGCAGGACCGTGCCGGCCGGCACTATCAGGTCGATACCGCCGGCCGAATCGATTGAGCCGGGCTCGACGATCAGGCCTCCGTGCTCCGATTGTTGATGCGGCAGATGTTCTTTATGCGTGCCCGGCCAGATATGCAAGGGACCGTTCTCTGCGGTGCAGTCGTCGAGGCAGATCGCCGATGAGATGATCGTCTGCGGATAATCTTGCGCCTTGTAATACGCCCAGTCGCTGTGCATGCCCCAACCGTCTGAACGCCGTCTGCTGATATCGAAGCCGCTGACCGGCTCGGGTAGAGGCTGTTTGTAGTTGAGCTTTTCTTCCATCAGTATCGGCTCATCGGCCATTAGCGTCCGCATGGGGCCGATGAGCCGCTCGTCGGCCGATATTGCCGCCAGATACAGCGAGAGGTCGTTGACCGGTTGTATCTTGACGGCCATCTGTTCACCCTGCGCGGATTCGACGATGGCCAGGCGGCCGCTGCGCCTGCTGTGTGCAATCGACGAGTTGATGATCAGTTCGAGTATCGCGTCGGCTTCCCCCTGCATTTTGGCAACTTCGTCGGGGTTGAAGGCATCGGGGATGGCTATATAACCGGCGCGGTTGAACTCTTCGATTAGTTGTTGGTCTGACATTGCGGGGCATCCTTTGGGCTCAGAGCGATTTTTCAGATACGAGCTAAGACTAAGATATCGTCTAATAGCGGCGGGCAAAAGACGGATCGCAATAAGACTCGGCCAAATCGCGTTTTTGCGGGCAATGCCGTTTATTAAAATGATCTGCAACTACCATGAATTGACAAGGATATGCTGAAGTATGCGATTTTATGTTTTGCTTTACTTTTTATTCTTTGCCTCTGAGGGCTTGGCGCAAATAGCCGATGTGCGCGTCTTGGTTTTTTCGCGCACGGCAGGTTTTCGCCATGACTCGATCCCCGACGGTATCGCCGCGATTCGCCGGTTGGCCGATGAAAGGGGGTTTGTCGTGGAGGCGAGCGAAGATCCGACGATTTTTCGCGATGGGCAACTGCAGCAATATCGCGCGGTGGTTTTCCTCAGTACTACGGGCGATATACTGACGGGGGCACAGGAAGAAGCTTTTGCACGCTATATCCGGCGTGGAGGTGGTTTTGTTGGCATACACGCCGCTGCCGATACCGAATACGGATGGTCTTGGTATGGCGGCTTAGTCGGCGGTTATTTCGCCAGTCACCCGGAGATCCAAAACGCGCAGGTCCGCGTGGTCGATCCGGTGCATCCTTCGACGCGCGAGTTGCCCCGACGCTGGGACCGCCGGGACGAGTGGTATAACTACCAGGGCAATGTACGCGGCGCGGTACACGTATTGGCGGTGCTCGACGAGGACAGTTATAGCGGCGGGGCGCAGGGCGTCGACCACCCGATTGCTTGGTGCCATGAATACGACGGGGGACGGGCCTGGTATACCGGCGGCGGGCATACGCGGGAAAGCTATAGCGAGCCGTTCTTTTTGCAGCATCTACTCGGCGGTATCGAATATGCGACGGGTCTTGAGTCGGGTGATTGCGGGGCGGGTGTCGACGCAAATTATGAAAAAGTCGTACTCGATGCCGATGCGCAAAACCCGATCGCCTTGGCGATTGCCGACGATGGCCGAGTGTTTTATATCGAGCGCAACGGAGCAGTAAAAGTCTACTTGCCCGACAATGGCGAAGTGGCGGCTGTCGGCGCGCTGGCGGTTTCGACACGGCAGGAGGACGGTCTGATCGGCATTGCGCTGGACCCGGGCTTTGCACAGAACAACTGGGTCTATCTCTTTTACTCGCCCGCTGGATCCGCACAAAAACAGCATGTTTCCCGTTTTGTGCTGCAGGATAACCGCCTCGACCTGTCGTCGGAACGGGTGATTCTGGAAATTCCCACGCAGCGCGAGCAATGTTGCCATTCGGGCGGGGCGTTGATTTTTGGACCCGACGGCGCGCTCTATATCGGTGTCGGTGACAATAGCAATCCCTTCGATTCGGACGGCTATACGCCGATCGATGAGCGGCCCGGCCGCGCGCCTTGGGATGCACAACGCACTTCGGCCAATACACGTGATTTGCGCGGCAAGATCCTGCGCATTGTTCCGCGGCAAGACGGCAGTTATACCATTCCCGCGGGCAATCTCTTCACCGATCGCCCGGACGACGGACGGCCCGAGATCTATATCATGGGCGTACGCAACCCCTACCGGATCTCTATTGACCAGAGCCGGGACTGGCTCTATTGGGGTGATGTCGGTCCGGATGCCGGCGCGGCGAATCGCGCTCGCGGACCGGCCGGTCTCGACGAGTGGAACCAGGCCCGTTCGGCGGGCAACTACGGTTGGCCCTATTGCATTGGGGATAATAAAGCCTATGTGGATTTCGCCTTTGCCGATTCTACATCGGGCGATCCTTTCAACTGTGGTGCACCGATCAACGCCTCGCCCAACAATAGCGGCCTGCGGCAACTTCCACCGGCAGAGCCGGCTTGGATCTGGTATCCGTATGGCGCTGCGGCGGATTTCCCCGAGTTGGGCGGCGGTAGTGGCCGCACGGCGATGGCCGGACCGGTTTATTATCACCAGTCGCGTGCGGGTCGAGCGCTGCCGGCTCATTACGACGGTGCGCTCTTTATATACGAGTGGGCGCGCAATTGGTTGCGGACGGTGCATTTTGATGCGGCGGGCGAGATCCTGCAAATCGATCCTTTCCTACCCAGTATCACCTTCAAACGCCCGATCGATTTGAAATTGGGTCCCGATGGCGCGCTCTATATGTTGGAGTGGGGCAGCGGTTTTTGGGGCGACAACGAGGACGCGCAATTGGTGCGGCTCGACTATGTGCGGGGCACCCGTGCACCAGTAGCGCGCGGTCGGGCGACGGCGACGGATGGTTTGGCACCGCTGGCCGTGCAGTTTAGCGCTATGGATACTTTCGATCCGGACCCCGGTTCGGTGTTGGAATTCGCCTGGGATCTCGACGGCGATGGCCAAGTCGACAGTCGGGCGGAGGAGGCCGATTTCACCTACGCGGTCAACGGCGATTATAATGTATTGCTGACGGTCACCGACGAGGACGGCCATCAGAGCACGGACAATATCAAGATTACCGTTGGCAATACGCGGCCCGAGATCCGTATCCTTGCCCCTCCGGCCGGTGGTTTTTTCAACTGGGGCGAAGTCGTTCCATTCGCGGTAGAGGTCGCCGACGCGGAAGACGGAGAAACGGCTTGCGGGCAGGTCGTCTTCCAGGCCTTTGT
>DQLG01000640.1 GCA_015660315.1 Candidatus Latescibacterota bacterium | reverse complement strand
TCTGGTTGCGCACTTGCGCCAGATAGCTCTCTTGCCGCTTGTGCACTGCCACCTCAACCTCGCGGTTCAAAGCCGCTATCTCGGCGCGCAATTCCTCGCTCCATTCCTCGTTATCCCAGGATGCCCTTTCCGCCTTCTGCATCGCCTCGGCCTTTAGCCGGCCTTCCTCGCGCAATTGTCCTCGTTCGCGATCGACACTCTCGCGCGAAGGCACGCGAACGACCTGACCGGTAGCGTAAATCACCATATTGGGCACGGCGAGGATAAGGGCGACCCATAAAAGCAATAGCACAGCGATCGAAGTAGAGGCGGATTGCGTAAGACTAGAGACCAATAGGCCCAGCGAGTAAATCGCTGCCAAGTAGAGCAGGGCCAGCGCCAACAGCCCGAGGATCGCCAGCGCCTCATTCAAGCCGTATTCAACTTCTGGAAAGAATACGCCGATGGTCAACGCCGCCACGAATGCCAGCAGGAAGGGGGCTACCAGGGCCACATAACCGCCGATCCACTTGCCCAAAATCACCGTATCGCGCGGCAATGCATAGGACATCAATAACTTGAGAACCCCGCTCTCCTGTTCGCCCGATACCGCGTCGTAGCTAAAGGCCAGAGCCAATAGGCTCATGATCACGCCGACAATAAAAACGAAGTCGACGGATGGGAAGAGCGGGATTACCGGGTTTCGCTCGTAGGCCCGCACGAATTTCACCTGACCGCCGCCGCGCACTTTGACGCTCTCCGTCAGTTGCGGCGCCAAGCCCCGCACGAGCATATTCATCGCATTGGGCGGGCGGTCGATTTCAATCCCCCGCTGCAGCTGGGCGATATCGCCCTTTTGCAGTACCGCGTCGCGGTGGACCACTGTGTTCATATTAAAAATCGACACCGCTTCGCGATAGTCGCGCGCCTGCACCACCGCGCTCAGCATCAAAGCAACCAGGCACAAGACGCAGGCGATGGCGAAACGCAGGCTCAACAACTGGTCGAGCAATTCCTTGCGGATGAGGTGAAAGAGCATCAGGTGACGTCGTAACGCAGGAAGAATGCGTAGGCTAGCATAAAAAACAACGCATTGAAGACCAGCAGTAGTAATACATCGAAAAGCGCCGCATCGAGACTGTCGGCGACCTTCTCCAAAGAGATAAAAAAGCGCGGCACATCCTCCGTGCGCAGCCAATCGCCCTCCTGTGGGTTATTGCCGATGGTTGCGTGGTAGAGCTCGCGGCGGAACCGGTCGTACTCGTGCTGGTAACGCGCCATGGCCTGGTCGAAATACCCGGCCAAGACCGGCCCCGTCCCGGCCAACCGCGTCGCCGCAAAAAGGAAACTCGCCGAGGGCGAGAGCCTGGCCAGATTCTGGGTGAGTTCAATCTGCACCTGTAGGCGCTCCACATAAAATTGCTCGAGCTTGCGGATTTTCCCCGCCGCGTCACGGCGAATGCGCTCGACTTCCTTCTCGTCGCCGTAGACCTTGCGTTTGTTGATACCGTTCAACAGTAGATGGGCTTCGCGGTCGATCGCCGCCTTTTCGGATTCGATAACCTGGCGCGACGGCACCGGCGCGGCGAGGCGCGCCACGACCGGCGCGATATTGGGCACCACCAGAATCCAGCAGATCCACACCAACAAGGCGATCAGCAAGGCGGTAGAAGTCCGGTGTGCCAAGGTCGAGATCATCAAACCGAGCGTAAAAAAAGCGGAGATATAAACCAGGGACAGCCCATAAATCAAGACGAAGCGCCACAGCCCGTCGGCATTAAGCGCACCACTGGCGTAGACATAGGTAAACCCCGCCAGCACCGCCACGCTAAAGGGCATCGCCACCGAAAGATAGCCACCGATCCACTTGCCCAAGAGTACGGTATCGCGCGGTAACGAGTGCGCCAAAAGCAGCTTCAGCGTGCCCTGCTCCTTTTCGCCACAGATCGAATCGAAAACAAAAAGCAGCGCCAAAAGACTCATCACCACATTGACCACATAGACAAAGTCCGGGGCCTGAAAAATCTCCCTCAGCGCATTGCGCCCCGCCCGCTCAGCACTACTGAGACCGCGGATTGCTCCATATGCGGGCACTTCGATGGGGATCTCGTCGTCGAGCCCCCGGGCCAGAATACTCGCGCTCTGGGGCTGGCGTAGACCATTGAAAGATACGGCGCTAATGGCGCGAAAAAGACCGCGTGCATCTTCGATCCGTTGCAACTGGTCTATGCGTGCGCGTTCATTTTTGTAAATCGAAGCGTATTCGCGCTGTCTGGCCCCGTATTCATTGCTCATCAAGAACACCGCCAACAACACCAATGCGAAGAGCAGGACATAGCTGATCGCGAAGCGGAAGCTGAGGATATTATTGATGATTTCTTTTTTTATTATATGAAAGAGCATCGCTTAGTGTCTTGCCAGAGGCCAGTCAATCAACATAAGCCGCGCCCCCCTATCTCGCCAGCGACATAAACGCATACCAAAGCGGGCCAGCCGTTAGTCTGCCCCGCTGTCGCATCAAACATTAGAGGATGGCTTACGCGGCTTCTTCTGTGGATTGCGAGACATACTGGATATAGAGCGCTTCCAAGTCCTGCTGTTCCAATTCCTTGCGGGTCAACAACTGCACCAGCGTGCCGGCCACCATAATGCCCACCCGGTCGGCGATCT
>DQLG01000382.1 GCA_015660315.1 Candidatus Latescibacterota bacterium | reverse complement strand
GGCGAGCTTTTCTATTTGGGCGTCAATGGATTGATCTTTGCGGTGGACGTCGAAAAGGGCACCAGTGAAAGGCTCTACACCTGGCCCGACCACGGCGTCCGCATCGCCACCGGATTTACCATCGCGGCGGATAGCACCTTTTTTTTAGTGGGCAACCCCACCCGCGACGACAATAATATCGGCATTATAAAAAAAGGTGAAATAGTCGACGGAGAGCGAGTGTGGTCGACGGTCGCTGAGACCGAACCCTATGCCGAGAGCGGTGGTCGGGACCACAAATTCAACGCGATTGAGATTACCCCGGATGGTCGGTTTCTGCTGGTCAATAGCGGATCCCGCACCGACCACGGCGAGAGGCAGACCGACGGTCGTGAGCAGCCGATCACTTCGGCGATATTCCGCCTGCCCATCGACGCCGAGAATTTGCTCTTGCCCAACGACGAGGGGGGGTTGCGCCCCTATCTCTACGCCGATGGGGTGCGCAATAGCTTCGATATGGCCTTCGCCCCCAATGGCGATCTCTTCGCCACGGAAAACTCGGATACCCGGGACAACCCCGAGGAATTGAACTGGATTCGGGAGGGGCGCCACTACGGCTTCCCCTGGCGGATCGGCGCCTACGACAATCCGCAGCGCTTCGCCGATTTCGACCCGCCCGATTCCGACAGGCTATTAGTAGAGGGGATCAATATGGAGCGGACTTTTCACAACGATCCCGATTTTCCGCCGCCGCCGGTCGGCGTGGTGTTCACCGATCCGGTGATCAATGCGGGGCCGGATGCCGACAAGTTCAGGGACCCGGCTGACGGCTTGGTCAAGGACGCCAGCGACGAGGGGGTGGGGATCAGTACTTTCACTCCCCACAGTTCGCCGCTGGGGCTGGTTTTTGACACGGAGCTCGCCCTGGATGGGGATTGGGCGGGCGACGGGTTCTGCTTGAGTCAGAACGACGCGGACAAAAGGAAATACAAGCCTTTTGGAGATCCCGGAGAGGATTTGCTGCATCTCGATCTGGCAAAGGCAGCAGACGGAGAGGGATATGGGGTGCGGATAACGCGATTGGTGCAGGGATTCCGCAGCCCAGTGGACGCGGTAATGCGCGGCAACAGGATTTACGTGCTCGAATACGGGGACAATGGCCGGCTGTGGGAAGTGGTCCTGCCGCCTCGGGAGGTGGATACGGCGGTGCGGGATGAAGGCGCGCCGCCGGCGGTATTTGCACTGGCCCCCAATTACCCCAACCCATTCAATGCGGAGACGGCGATTAGCTACCGCCTGCCGGCGGCGGGAACAGCGACACTGCGGGTCTACAACGCCCAGGGACAGGTCGTCCGGCGACTGATAGAGGCCTACCAGCAAGGGGGATCCTACCGCGTTATATGGGATGGGCGGGACGGACGAGGGCTCCGGCTCGCTTCGGGAACCTATTTCGCCGAGGTCACCTGGAACGACCGGGTCAAAACCGAGAAGATGCAGTTGTTGCAATAAGCTTTGGGGCCGCCAGTCCGATCAATTGTTATCGGCGATAATCCGGGACGTGTCGATGTATTTCAATGCGTCTTTGAGGGGTTTGGAAAGCCGCAAGTGCACTTCTGTGGGGAGGATGCCGTATTGCTGCTTGAAACACTGAGTGAAATAGCTAGGGCTCGAAAAACCGACGCGATAGGCGGCTTCCTTGATACTGGATTTGGGGTTGCCGCTGAGCATTCTGAACGCTGCTGACAACCGCACATCGCGCAGCGTATGGCACACGCTGGTGCCGACGTGCTTCTTGAAGAGGCGGTTGAGGTGGCGGGTGGTGATCCCCGTATGCTGGGCGATCTCGTCGATATTCAAGGGCCGTTGGAAGTTGGCATAGATAAAAGTGCTCGCCCGCTCGCATAGGGCGTTGCCCCGATTGCCGATATCGATGCCGGCAGCAGGCGCGGTCCGCATGCGGTGCCCGAAGTCGAGACAGGTCGCCAGAATCGTCCCCAACCATATGCGTATCAGCCCACCGGCGATCTCGTATTTCCAGGGATTGGGGGTGTCGGCGAGCAGGACGCGGAAGAGTTCGCAGATGACCATGTCCTGTCCCCTCTCGTCGAAGCTTATCAAACCGCCGGCGGCCTGCTTTGCCAATTCGCTGGTAAATTGAATGGCATCCGCACCATTGATCGCGGCTCGGGCCGTCAAACGCACCCCTTTTTTGATACAGCGGGACCGGTGCCTGAGGCCTGGCATGATAACGGTCCCCGCGCCGGGATGCAGGGTGAGCGGGGGTTGCCCGGCTACCTCTATGGCATACTCGCCATCGAGACAGAGCTGTATTTCGACGGCGTCATCGTGCTGGTGGTCGGGGTAGTCCTGACCCGCTGGGTGGCGCACGCTGTGGATATAATAACAGGTGAAAAATACCTCATTGAGGGGCAGGGCCAAGATGTGCGGGGTGGCCAGCAGGATTTGCTTGTCAAATTGGATCAAGGCGGAATCGAGGAAGGGCGAGTATCCCAATTGCGCTGTCAGTTTTTCGTCGATATCAGGCATGATGATAGCTCAATTCAGATAGCAGATGTCCATATAGCGTACGATGTCTATATTTTAACGCTATTTGGCAACTAAACGCAAATAGTACAATTGTGTGTCGTTGGGCGGTGATATAAATGGATGCCGACCTTATGGCCTCACAGGCGTTTTAATAACTGCGCGATGCGCGTTTATCGAATTTCCGATCGCATC